>CAYIDT010000041.1:0-5188 GCA_964362265.1 uncultured Gammaproteobacteria bacterium
AATTTCTAGCTTTATCTATTGTAATACTTTTATTTTCTGTTATTGTCCATGAGGTTATGCACGGGCTTGTGGCCCGCCGTTTTGGGGATCATACTGCAGAGCGTGCTGGCAGATTAACCTTAAACCCAATTCCTCACATTGACCTTTTTGGCACTATTCTTCTTCCGGGGCTTTTAATTTTTACCGGCTCCCCCATTCTTTTTGGCTGGGCCAAACCTGTTCCTGTTAATCCCTTAAATTTTAGGAGTATCAGGCGGGGGGAACTTTTCGTTTCAGCAGCTGGAATTTTAGCTAATTTTGGACTGGCTATAGTTGCTGCACTCACCTATCATATTCTTGATTCTCTACCTAATATCTTTCCGTCCATAGTCGGAAGTCTTTTGCGATTCACTGTAATAATAAATCTTATTTTAGGGGTTTTTAATCTTTTTCCAATTCCACCTCTTGATGGATCAAAAGTACTTTTGTCTCAACTTCCATTGAAACTTGCCAAAGAGTACCAAAAACTTGAACCTTACGGGTTTATGATTCTTTTGATTTTACTTTTTATCCCATTTGGAGGAACATCCCTTCTTCAGGCCATTTTGGGATTTGTTGTAGATATTTTAAGTAGTCTATTGGGATTGTAATCCAGATTACTTGACAAACTTAAATATTTATAATATTCTGAAAAGTGCCTAAAGGATACAAATTAGTAGATGACCTAAAGGCAATCCGCCAACTGGCGGAGCCCTGCATAGCACGTTTGAAAATTGAGGTTGTTTTTCTTCTCTTTTTTCAAATATAAGGGCTGACCTAAACTGGGTGTATCATAACAGTACACCAGAAGGTTCCCATCTGGTGAAAACCGGGGAAAAACCTTCAATTTAGCGTCTATGTAGGGAGAACTTATCTGTTTTAGTTTGGACGTTTTTGGGCCTACCTCTGTTTATAAATTAAGTCTGTGGACCAAAAAGTCCAAGTACCTCTATCTCATAAATCCCGTAAAAATTGATATAATAACGTTATTCGCCGGTGTAGCTTAAATGGATAAAGCAGACGCTTTGTAAGCGTAAGACCTGTCGGATCATACCCGACCACCGGCTCCATCCCATAATTTTAAAATACTCACTCTTGACATTTCGTTAAACATTCGGGTAATCTAGAATCATGCCCCACTCTTTTTATAGTAACAAATATTATAGGAAATTACAGTCTGTAAGAACAAAGAAACAATGGCGTGATGGGTTGCATAATTCACAAATAAAACCTCTTGAGGAAAGATTCTGTAAAAACCCCAACTGCCCTATTTCGTTTAAAGTTAAACCTTATGACCAGAAAAAGTTTTGCAGTCACAATTGCTCTGCCTTAGTAACAAATACCGGTAGAATAAGAGTTAAAAAGTTATGTTTACATTGTAATGCCCGTCTTAACAGGAGCGCCAAAATATATTGTTCGTTTTCCTGTCAACAAATTTTTGAATATAAAGCATATATTGAGGCCTGGAAGAACGGAATTGAGGACGGCAATAGAGGTGTAATTACAAAATTTTTATCAAGACATATTAGGCGTTATTTAACAGAAAAATTTGGAGGGAAATGTTCCATTTGTGGTTGGGATAAGAAAAATCCAGTCACTAATTCTGTACCTCTGGAGATAGACCATATTGATGGAAATTCTGAAAATAATTCAGAACAGAATTTAAGATTAATTTGCCCTAATTGCCACTCCCTCACCTCCAGCTTCAGAAATCTCAATAAAGGAAAGGGTAGAGCATGGAGAATTAAGTATTTAAAATCTATCCACCCCTCCGAAAAGTAGTATAAATTTGGTACAATTCCCCTATTGCCGACATAGCTTAGTGGCAAAGCACGTCATTGGTAATGACGCGACGCGAGTTCGATTCTCGCTGTCGGCTCAGATATGTTATAATCCATTCTATGGCTAAAAAAGGTAACCGTATTTTAATAGGCTTCACTTGTCCTGTTTGTAAAAGCAGAAATTATATTAGTTCTAAAAATATGATAAACCATAAAGAAGCATTAACTTTGAGTAAATTTTGTAAACATTGCAGGAAGGTCACTAAACATACAGAAAGTACCAAACTGGATTAGAGATTAACTGGATATCTATCCGGAAACCTACCTTTCCTTGCAGCCCGTATTTCCTCTCTCCATGTACTCAGCTCTAAAGATGCTGTGCGCAACACTTCCTTTACCCTATCACCACCTTCAATCTCCAGAATATCCTTTAATCCGTGAAGTCTGCTAACTCTGCTTATTCTTTCTTTAAACGGATTTGCAATAAAATCATTTATTGTTAATGATGCAGTAGCGGAAAGATTCGCAACTAACCTTTGTTGCTCAGGAGTTTGCACCTCACCAAATCTCCTCAAATCTCCAAATACTTCTCTTGCCAGTCGCAAAACATTTTCTTCGCAACTATCCCTATGAACCTCTAGCTTCCTGTATCTTTCCATTAAAGCAATAGTTATTCGATCAATTTCTCTCATCCTCTCAAGGACAGTTCCACCGGCCCTGCTAAGTAGCGCCAATCTTTGAAACCTATCATCGCTTTCAAAAATATGCTCCAACTCATTACCTATCGAGCGCAGATATGGATTTTTTGAAGCATCAAGTTTTTTATTTAGCTCTCTTAACGGCTCAAGACGAAAGTTTAAAGTTAAAGGGTTTATTGGCGTAATTAGATTTAGGGTTGCGTTATCAATTAAACTTCTTACTTCCCAAACCCATTGCCGATGACCCGGGATCTCTACAAATTGAGCTGTTTGTTGAAGCTCATCCGCAAATTCACGAAGGCCCAGCGGAGGTCCTAACTTTTCTTCCCCGGGTTCCTCTTCTCCAATATCTTCATATGCCCCTAAATAACGCTTTATAATTCTGCCATATTGCCTCATTGGACGCTCAATATCCGAAAATCCTCTGGGACCTCCCTGATGAGTTAAAATTCGAACAGTTCTAACTTGTCCATCAGGTAATTTGTATCTTATCCATTGATGTAAAAAGGATTGTATATTACCCTGCTCGTCAACTCCAAAATAACCCCGGCCATATGCATTAGGATCAAATACATGAACAATCTTTACCTGATCAACTTTTGGAAAATCCAAAGTTTCCTCTTCTTTTAAAGGCGGTATTTCATCTTGAGAGCTTCGCTCGGCCATAAAACCTATTTTAACACTGCAGGAGCTAATTGCAAGTAAGCTCTCTTACATGTACAATTTGAATACTTAGGGACGTGATGAAATGGTATCATGGCGCTCTCCAAAAGCGCTCTTTCAGGTCCGAATCCTGACGTCCCTGCAAAATATGTTTCATACAATATCTTGACAAGTTGTACATATAGTTGTACAATTTATAAATATGAGCAGTTTAATTCCTATTTCCGATGCTAGGGCCAATTTACCAAACCTCGTTAACAAGGTCAACGATAATCTGGAAAGGATAGTAATTACGGTCAATGGGCAACCTAAAGCTATATTAGTCAGTGCAGAAGAGCTGGAATCTTTAGAAGAAACAGCTGAAATTCTGGCAATCCCAGGAGCTAGGGAGAGTATTTTAAGAAGTGAGCAGGATGCTAAAGCAGGAAGGATAATTCCCCTATCTAAATTAAAATGATACAGGTTGTCATAACCTCAGAGGCCAGTAAACAATATAAACATCTTCCAGCCAAGGAACAAAAAAAGATTAAAAAGAAACTCTTACTTCTTGAACAAAGTCCGCTTGCAGGTAAAAAACTTTCCGGTGAACTTTCAGGATATAGATCGCTTCGGGTCTGGCCATACAGAATTATCTACACAATTGACGAATCTAGTTTAAATCTGACTATAAAATCCATAATTCACAGACAAGGAGCATATAAATAGTTTACCAGGTCCTGCCACAATTATGTAAACTAATTGTGGCCTGCATAGTTTTCAATATCTAAAAGTTGTAGTATAATCAAATCATGAAAGTAAAAAAATTAGATTATTTAATCAAGTTAACTTATGATAAAGACTATAAAGGCTACGTGGCTGATGTGGTTAATTTATATGGCTGTATGTCTCAAGGGAAAACCAAAGAGCAAGCCTTGGTAAATGTTGAAAAAGCTATTAAAGCCTATATGGAGGCTATAAACTTTAAAAAAGATAAAAATTCAGAGTTTGCAAAAAGATCAGTTGACAGTCCATTGCCTCTATTAAATGCCTAAGTTAACCAATATTTCAGGAAAAGATGCTGTAAAAGCTTTTACTAAATTTGGCTATATACATATTCACACATCAGGAGATTTGGAGGATTACATCAAATCTCTATAATACGTTCCAACATAGTGGTTCGGCAAGCTCACCATAAATTTACCAGAGCCCGATTTAATTCTTGACAAAATGTATATTTAAGTGTATATTTGTAATATGCAGGTTATAACTACAACTGAGCTTAGAACAAAGTCAAAAGAGCTAGTAAAAGTCTTAAAAGAAGGCCGTTCTGTAGAGCTCATACACAGATCCCAAGTTGTGGGCAAGATTAGACCTCTTTTTGATGCCAAACCTTTAACAGAAGAAGGCATTAAAAAAATTCAGGAAGCAGCAAAAAAATTAAATTTGCCCAAATTTTCATATAAGGAGCGGGATAGAATTTACAGAAAACATTTGATGGAAAAATATGGCAAGGGTCTTTCTTGATACTAACTATTTCATAGATGCTGTCGCAAGAAAATCTGAAAGGGAAATATTAAAGGCTTTAGTTCGACATACCGCTATCATATCTCCTCTATCGATTGTTATTTATTGCTACTTATATAAGATCAAAGTGCCAAATAAACAACTCTCAATACAACTGGCGCAGTTTCTGTCAACCGAACTTTCTCAAAACATATGTGATAAAGCCCTAGAAGGTCCAACTGATGATTTTGAGGATAATGTTCAGCTCCACTCTGCTGCAGAAGCTGATTGTGATTTTTTTCTAACCAGTGATGAAAAGCTCCTTAAAATAAAATTTTTTGGCAAAGTGCAAATTTCATCCAGTTTAATTGAAAATAATTCCTAACAAGGATAAAACTTATCTTAACAATACAGCCCTTGGAAGGTTTGCTAAACCACGAATAATATCTAAAAATGGATTTGGATACCAACCAATCTCATTTAGCTGTTCCTTAGATAACCTACCTACCAGCTCTTGCACATGAATTCTATATTCACGCATGGCTG
>CAYIDT010000042.1:0-3182 GCA_964362265.1 uncultured Gammaproteobacteria bacterium
ATCCTGGGCTCTGCCCCAATAGGGAATTTCAATAGCTTTAACCTCGCCCAATCTTTTTTTCGTACCTGTAGAATCTGTGCCATGGGGATGGTTAATATGAATAACGCCAGTATTCGACCAGACTTCGATTGACTTTCTTACAGTTACCCCAAGTATTTGATCAACATTGGGCCTGCCGACTTCGCCCACAAGTCCCTTGGGGTAAGTTTCGATGGGACGCTTTGCAAATCTTTCCTCCCATGCTTCTATTAAAAGCTTCCGGGGTGCGATCAGCGTACAATTGCTTTTTCTTTGTTTCATAGAATAAAGTTCTGGAACCCAAGTATACAACAACCATCGGTGCATATTATAGGCAAAGCTGTCAAGAGGAGGTCTAAAAAAATTAAAATGCTCTTTGGGGTATAAAGTATCATCTTCTGCCACTGCGATATATGGGGTAGTGGCAACTTTGGCAGCATTCATTAACTGAAAATACATATTTATGTGGGATTTTTTGTCACTATCCAATATATTTTTGCCCAAATCCGAAGGTTTTCGGGAAACGGTGATTAGTTCATGTCCCGCAGTGGCTTTAAGTAAAATCTCCCGGTGATACTTGGTAAAGTGTTCGGGATGTTGATTGGCTGTTAGAAAGATTACGGTTAAGTCACTCATGAGTAGTTTTTTGAATAATACTACTTCTGCTCGATTTTTTTTGTTCAGAGATGAAGGGTTCAAGATCATCTTTTTTGAGAAGTGTTGATACTGAACAATTTGCAACCATTGCTACACTGGGCATGTGAGAGAAACCAACATATTCAACTATTTTGCCTTTTTCTTTGGCCTTCCTTATAGCAGGAAGTAAATCTGTGTCAGATGAAACGAGAATTATTCTATCTGCTACGTCTTCATATGTTGCTACTAAAATATCTACAGCTATATTTACATCAACACCTTTTTCATGGAATTTTCCTCCAGATTTCAAAAGATATCCAAGGGAGTATTGAACTTTGTGCTTCTTAAGATGTGCCAAGAGTCTTCGTTGGTTGTTAAATAATCTTTGTGTTTTAGTACTTCCATCAGTTCTTACTTTACCAACATAATAGTTACAGCGTACAACGTTATGATCCTTAGCTAGTTTCTTCGCAAAAGCAGAGAAATCAAAGCTTAAAAGATGATGTAATCTTAAATCCTTTAATTTGAAGTAAAAATTGCTTCCATCTATAAAGACGATACAGCGTTTTTGTGCCATGAAGGCATTATACAGTTTCTGCCAAAAAAAATCCTGCGAAGACCTTACGGTGTCGCAGGAGATTTTAGTATCTTTATACTAGCAAGTTTGACATCAAAAGTCAAGGTCCGATAGTATTTTAGTTGAAGTGTAACCAATGTTTCTCAGCTTCTCTAGGAGTGACTCATATGTTACTTAAATCCTTAAAATTACTTAACACGGTAGTGTATGGCCTTCGTCTTTTATAGTTATAGCGGTATTTAAATAGGGGAAAGGCATTATCTATATACTTAAATATATGATCATGATCCGGTTCTGTGTCATGAACAACAACATAATCGGCGATTTGGGATAGTCTTTTTATTTCTGCAACCCTTCTCTCCCGGGGCTCATGGTCAACAAGAGCCACCCCCCAGTGTATCACCTCTATTTTGGCATCCTCCCAGTCATTTACAAAATTAATTTCATGCGTTGATGTTTCAAAAACTTTATTCATTTCAAAATGTTCCTTATCATTTTCATAAGTCACGAGACTGCGTTTGGTATCTAAACATAGCCAATGCATAACCGGCGTACTGAAAACTCCGGACCCAAGTTCTAATACCGGGCCTTCCGAAATCTGCAAAACCTTTATGAGTATTGGCAGATGACTTGAATATATTGGTGTGTACAGAAAATTTATCATTAGTTTTATTTTATCTGGTATGGTGTACATGGCCTTTGTGCTTCAGGTATGTACAGTCATTATATTTATCCGGTCTGACATTTACCCTTAACCCGCTCTTTTTAAGGACATAAGGAAAAGATATTTGGTCTTGAATACAATAACGAGATACATGATACCACCACTCTTTTAACATCTTCTGAACCTTTCGGGTATTTCTATACATGAATACCCCGCCAATTACCAATAAATCATCAACAAAGCTCTTGTCCGCCGCTATTTCAGCCGTTTGTTCTTCCAGCAGTTCATTTGCATATCTTCCTGCTAAATATTTAGACTCTTGTATTAATCCTCTTTGTAAATATCTTGCTTCCCACTTCATTGTGTTTCGTCCGGGATGTTTCAAAACAACAATATCATAGTCCTGACAGTTATCAAAAAAATATTTAAGCGAATCAGGATTTGTTAGAGAAAGATTTGCATCAATCCAAAAGTAATAGTTAAAGCCCGGTACCATCTGCCAGCCGAAAAACTTAGGGATCTTGGCTTGCAGTCTTGGTGTCATTGCATGTAATCGGGGAGGAAAATTCTCATCTGTGAACAAAAAGTAGTCGTAGGGGATTGATTGGGGGACGTGTGGTTCAAGTTTATCAAACCCCCCTAAATTGGCCGTGATCATTGCGATTTCCGGTTTTGGCTTTTCAACAAAGTATATATGCTCGACTCCATAACCAGTTTTAGTTTTAATGTTTTCGGTAAGCTTCCACTTTAAGTCCTTAAAATGTTTCTCGATGTCTTTTTTGCTAAAAGAGATGTCCGGAACATCTACTCCATGCTTTTTATTTTGGGCGATTACCTTGGTATGAGTGCTAAATGGCGTAAATATTACAAGACAAAATCTTCTCTTGAAGGAAGAAATTGCTCTATCAAGCACTTTTTCCCACTCGTAGTTGTGCTCAAGGACATGGCGCATCATAATGCCATCAACGCTTGAGGTGTAATTTCGAAGATCAACTAATTTATCTACAAAAGGGGTAATGCTTCCGTCAATTCCAAGATAGCCGCCTTTATGAATCCTTTTGAAGGCTCCGGTTCCCGAGCCCCAATCCTCGACGTCGAGATTTTTCAGGAAGTCCTCACCTAACTCGTAGGTGATGGTATTGCCATAGCGGAAAGAGGTCATTTGTTTGACATTTCTGTACCACCAGTCCCATTTACCTAACATACTTTTACTCATATATTCATTAATGTTTCAACGCTGATAATAAACCAAATCATCAATATAAACAACATATGCTATACTTTTCG
>CAYIDT010000042.1:3282-4951 GCA_964362265.1 uncultured Gammaproteobacteria bacterium
GGAGGATCTTGACAATTTCTAAATTAAGAATACAATCGATTTAAGATAATATGAATATACGTCGGTTATTGGGTGTTCTTCTATTTTCTGTAATCTTCTCGGTTTTTCCATCTAAGGTATTCGCCCAGACTCCTCCAATAATAGTTGGCGCAAATCTAAATGCGTATGTTCCACCAACAGGAGCTGGGTGCAATATTAATGTTCCTTTGCAATACGCAACAATCCAGGCTGGTATTGATGCTGCAAATCCTAGCGATACTGTTTGTGTCGGCCCCGGAACATATAATGAAAATGTAATTATCAATAAGTCAATCAGACTCTCTGGAAGTGGAGCTAATCAATCTCTTATCAATGGTCAAATTACCCAAGAGGTTCCGGGTCTTTTCACCTTATTTGTCACGGCTAGTAATGCTATCGCTGAAGGGTTTTTTATAAAGGGTGTTGGTGATGCTGATGATGCAACAATACTTTTGCCTGGCGACTTTCGTACTGGAACTATTATTCGGTATAACTGGATTTTATCTGGGAATGGGGAACTTGCCTTGCGAGCGGACGGTTATCAAACAAATCAACTTATTCAGAATAATGTCTTTGAAGGTATTAACTCGCCATATATAGTCTGGACAGGTGGAGGAGAAAGAATTGATTTTTTAAACAATAGCTTCATTGGAACAGTTGGGCAAAATTGGGTTTTGGAGGAGAATGCATCTAACAGTATGATTAAACAAAATACCTTTAATGCATCGGGGGGCCGCGCAGTCATATTGGCTTCTTCATCAAGCGTTATCAATGAGAACAACCTTAATAGTGGCGCTAATATAAAAGTCTTTTCGCCTTTCGTGGGAACTCTAAATGCTGAAAATAACTGGTGGGGGGATACTGATCCATCGGACAATATTCAAGGTGACGTTGATTACACTCCTTTTGCCTTGAGTCCATTTCCGGAGTATTCACTCAACCAAGCTCCAGTAGTAGGAGTAATTACGGTCCCAACAAACCCTATACAGGTAAATACGACTATAAGTGCCTCTGCCAACTTTACTGACCTAAATACCTCTGACACTCACACTGCCTCATGGAACTGGGGAGATGGAACTATAACACCGGGTACTGTGACAGAATCTAGTGGATCAGGTTCAGTTTCTGATAGTCATACTTATACTGTGGCAGGTGTATATACAATCACACTTACTGTTACCGACAATGCCGGAAGTGTAGGAACTTCAACATTCCAGTATGTGTCAGTGTATAATCCAACACCCCAAGGACTCTTTACTGGGAATAGAATCTTTTCTTCGCCTGTTGGAGCATACCCCCAAAATCCTAATCTTACCGGGCAAGTACAATTTGGTGTCACCAGTAAATATCTTGACACTGCCATTATTGGTCATGTGAGCATGAACTTTAGAGCAGCAACTCTTAAATTTGACGCAACTACACTTACGGTTCTAGTGACCTCAAATGGTCAAGTAACTCTTCGGGGAACAGGAACCATTAATGGTTCTGGCAACTATAATTTTCTAGTTACCGGACTGGATGGGTTACAAGATACTGTTCGGTTTCAGATCAAAGACCAATCAGGAACAGTAATCTACGACTCGCAACCTGGAGCAGTTGATACAGCTACTCCTACCGCTTCTGTAACAGGGCAGATAATCATTCACTAAGT
>CAYIDT010000043.1:0-4927 GCA_964362265.1 uncultured Gammaproteobacteria bacterium
TTAGATAACCTACCTACCAGCTCTTGCACATGAATTCTATATTCACGCATGGCTGCAAGATCATCCGATGCCGCTGCTAAATCTGCACAATATAAATCAGGATAAACGCTTACTCGAGATTCCAGATGAAACCTTGTACCAGCTGGTTTTCCTAAAATTTCATCTCTTAATCCAGCCTGATTTAATTGAAGAGTAGTCAGTATTCCATCAAAGGCAAATTGGCCAAAATAAAAGTACTTTTTTCTAAACTCGGGTAAAACTTTTAAGTAAGGCTTATATCTTCCAAAATTAATACCTTCCATAAACTCACCAAGTTTTCTTGGATTCCAAATAGCCTCAGCTGGAGCAACCACGAAATGAGCCACACCAACACTTGATCCACTCTCTGCTACAGGTTTAGCACTCTCTCTAAAAAATATTCCAGGATAGTTAATCCTTTTCAAAAACGTATATATTACCAAGCCGTTTTCGCTACCATATTCATTTCCCATAGTTGAAACTATAGCAAAAAATATCTCAAAAATCAACTCTGATTCTGGTTAATTGTAAATCCACTGCATATCCTGTCGATGATTTAGCCTGAACCGTGTAGGTTTTTGAGCCCGAAGACAAACTAAAACCGGATGAAGTTTTAGTTGAGAAGTCTTGTGAAGTTGTAGAAAGTGTACTATTCAAGACTGATGTTCCATCAGTCTTATTCAAAAGTCTTACTTCCCCTGTCCCATTTCCATGTAAGATTCTAAAACTTGCCTCAAAGACCATTTGTTTATAACCAGAATAATTACCAGTATCAATTGTCACTTCCTGGCCGGTAATTGTGCCAAAATCAGTTGAGGAAGATCCGGATCCTCCATAACCTACAGGAATATAAAGTGTTTTTGGACCGGTTGTGGAAGTATCTGAAGTTGTGGTTGTAGTGACTGCCTGAGTTGTAGACTGGGCCGTAACTTTTTTTGATAAATCATCAATTCTTTTTTCTAATGCTGAAACTGAAGCTTCTAATATACTAAGGAACTCATCCTTACTTAACCCAGATTCGGTTACAAGCTCTTTGGGAAGTTCTCTGGCTCCGCTAGTCTCTTGAGTTTTATCCTTCACTGTTGAGGTAACTTTCTGGATATTCTCATTACCGGTCAATCTGGAAAATAAGGTTATCATTCCACCTACAGCAATAACCAGTGCCAGAAAAAGTAAAAACGTTTTAATCATTAATTTCATGGTATCATATTTTTAATGGATATAGTTTTTATTAATATCTATATCTTTTTACTTGCTGTGATTTTGGCCATACTTGAGATTCAAATTGAAGGAGCAGGAGGCTGGGCCAAGAATCTTCCAACATGGAGACCAAAAGATAAATGGTTTGTTAGGATATATGAAAAAATCATGTCAGGGAGGGAGTTTACCGGTTACCATCTAACCATGTTTATTTTTGTTTTGCTGATTCTTCATCTTCCTTATGTATTTGGATTGCAACTGACCATAGAACACTGGCTACGTACCATTTCTTTATTTTTCATATTTATAGTGCTCTGGGATTTCCTATGGTTTGTTCTAAATCCCCACTATCCCCTGTCAAGATTTAAAAAGGAACATATTTTATGGCACAAAAAATGGCTTCTTGGAGCTCCTTTAGATTATTGGGCCAGTTTAATATTGTCTTTTTTGATAATAATCCCGACTGGCGATTTCCCCTGGTGGGCAACAAATATTTTCCTGTTCTCCATCCAAACTATAATAATCATTTTATTTACTCTTCATGTCCTAAAAATTGATAAATGGCAGATGAAATAATTATGGGGGATCAACTTTTAAAACCAAAACATGACCATGCAAAGCTAATTTTTCCAAAAGGCTTTTTGTGGGGAGCTGCAACTAGTGCTTATCAGGTTGAGGGCGGGAATATTCACTCTGATTGGGAAAACTTTAAAAGTGCGGGTAAGGCTACTGACCAATACAATCTATACGAAAAGGATTTTGATTTGGCAAAGTCTTTAGGCCATAACTCCCATAGACTATCCATCGAATGGTCAAGAATTGAACCTGAAGAAGGAAAATTTGATGAGGCTGAAATTCGACACTATATTAAGTTACTTAAGTATCTTAAGTCGCTTAACCTTACAGTCATGCTAACTCTTCATCATTTTACCAATCCTAAATGGTTTTCTCAAAAAGGAGGATGGGAAAGAGGAGGCAATGTTAAATATTTTTTAAGATATGTTGAAAAAATAGTGCCCGAATTTAAGGAATTTGTTGATTTGTGGATTACAATTAATGAGCCGGGAGTTTATATGTGGCAATCCTATTTAATGGGAATTTGGCCTCCTCAAAAAAGAAGCAAATGGATAGCATTTAAAGTACTCTGGAATCTGGCAAAAGCTCACAAGAAAGCATATAAAATAATTCACAAACTTGAACCTAATGCTAAAGTTGGAATTGCTCATAATATCATCTCATTTGATGCTTTCCATCATCATTCTGTTTTAGAGGGAATCTTTGAATGGGGATATGATGTTTTTGGAAATCATTTAATTTATCTACTCACCGGTAAAACTCACGATTTTTTGGGCATAAATTACTATTTTAATCAATACATTAGCTTCAATGGTACAGCAAGACTCCCTAAAATTGTGGATATATCTGTTTCTAAAAAGGACGTTTCAGATTTGGGTTGGGAAATTTACCCGGAAGGTATTTTTGACATTCTGATTGATATCTCAGACTTCCATTTACCTGTTTATATTACTGAAAATGGCATCGCCTCAACAAATGATGACAGAAGGGTAAGATTTTTAATTGGTTATTTAAAGGAAATTTATCATGCGATTCAACTTGGGGTAGATGTTAAAGGATATTTCCACTGGTCTTTAATTGATAACTTTGAATGGGCAGATGGTTTTGAACCAAGGTTTGGACTTATTGAGGTTGATTACGCAACTCAAAAGCGACTCGTAAGGCCTTCTGCTCATGTTTATGAGGAAATTATCAAGCGAAACGGCATTCCCCATGATTTATTAAAACTACTAGGCCATGGCATAAAAGTTGAGGATGTATTAAAGGAGGAAATTAAGGAATGATTCATTTTTTGCCCATATCTATTTTAGCTTATGCTTTTAATGGTGGCTCTACTATCATTGATAAAATACTTCTCAATAAATTATTACCAAACCCTTTTATCTATGCGTTTTATATAAATATTTTAGGCTTACTGGCAATTTTCCTAATCCCATTTGGGATAAGTTTGAACTTATATTCTTTCATATTTGGAATTTTAGCCGGTTTTACGTTTGTTTTTGCTCTGCTTTTCTACTTTCAAAGTTTAAAATTAGGAGAAGCATCTGTTGTTGTACCAAGTGTCGGAGCTCTTAATCCTCTTGTCGCTTTAATCATTGGCTTTTTTCTTTTGAACCAATCAATTACAAGCATCCAGCTTCTAGCTTTTTTCGTGGTTCTTTCAGGAGCACTGGTTTTAACAGCAAATATTTGGATAAAAAAATTAAGATTAAATCAACAGCTGACTTTTATAATTCTAGCAGGAGCATTTTTTGGTATATCTGCTGTACTCCTTCGGGAAACATTTTTAAATAGTAACTTTATTTCAGGCTTAGTAATCTCAAGAATTGCAGGGGCAGCGACAGTTCTGCTATTTTTATTTAGCAGTAAAATTCGCTCTCAAATTGTTGTCTCAAGTGTAGCGAGGAAAAATTTCTTAAATAAAACAGCTCTATTTATGATCTCAGGTCAAACCATGGGAGCAATCTCCGGTCTTCTAATAGCTTTTGCAATGTCTTTAGCTCAACCCTCATTAGTAAACTCTTTATTTGGAGTACAATATTTGATCATTTTATTGGTGGCTTTATTTTTGGCTAAGCATCATAAGGCCAAACTTTTAGATGAAAACTTAAATAAGGGAATACTACCACAAAAAATTTTGGGTGCAGGAATTTTAAGTTTAGGTGTATATCTATTAAGTAAGTGAAAAAACACATACATCACATACATATAATTATTTTGGCAGGGCTTGTAATTTTAGTCTTGATTTTTGTTGGCATCAATAAATATTTAGATAAAATAAACTTTTCTAAATCCATCACATTTGGCGTCTCTTTCTCCTCAAGATATGCAAAAGAGCTTGGACTTGATCCAAAAAAAGTTTATTCATCAATCCTGAACGATTTGAGGGTGAAAAATATCAGACTCCCCGCTTACTGGGATGAAATTGAGCCCTTCGACTCCGCTCAGGGCAAGCCCTTTTATTTTAATGATCTTGACTATTATATTAATGAAGCATCAAAAAACAATGCCCAAGTTATTCTGGCTATAGGCTACAAATTACCCCGCTGGCCAGAATGCCGTGCTCCGCGCTGGATAGATCCCGCTCGCTTGCGCCAGAGACAGCTAGTCATGCTCGAGGCAGTTATTAAGCATTATGAGAACAATCCAACCATTTATGCCTTTCAGCTTGAAAATGAACCATTATTAGAATTTGGAATTTGTCCACCTATTGATCGAGAATTCTTAATCAAAGAAGTTGAGCTGGTTAAATCCAGGACAAAAAAGCCGGTCATTTTAACTGACTCAGGAGAGCTCCGGTTTTGGAAAACCCCAATGGATTTGTCTGATATTTTTGGTACCACGCTTTATCGGGTGGTGGATACCCCATGGATTGGACCATTTCAATATCCTTTAAGACCCTGGTTTTATAGGGTAAAATCAGACTTAGTTAGAAAAATTTTTGCTCCCGGAAATCTTAAAACCATTATTTCCGAGCTTCAAGCTGAAAGTTGGGCAAACCAACCCCTAACTCAAACTCCAATTGATGAGCAAATTGCGCGTTTTTCACTGAATCAATTCAAGGAAACCATTAACTTTGCCAGAAAAACCGGTTTTCACTCAGCTTACCTTTGGGGAGCTGAATGGTGGTATT
>CAYIDT010000044.1:0-4729 GCA_964362265.1 uncultured Gammaproteobacteria bacterium
AAAACGGGAGCTCTCTCCTATAAAAATTAAAGTTCCGTATTTTGAATTTAGCTTCTTTTCCCAATAACTATCTTCCATATCAATTCTTTCCCCATATCTTTCCTTAATCTCTCTTACATCCTCAACTTCCAACCCATTATAAAAGATCACTTTTTTTACTCTGAATTGACCGATTATATCTCTCCCGGAAGGTTTTATATAAACCAAATCTCTGTTAGAAACTACTCCAAATGGGGCTATTTTTGCTCTGGAAAAACGGGATTCAATGTTTTTTTGGCCAGATAAAATTAATTCTCCCCCATTGCCCCTGAATATTGCCAGGTGCTTTTTCATGATTGCATTCTATCACATCTTCTGTTATACTTGACAAAGTGGGTCTAGAAATTAGACCCTTTTTTAATGGATAAAGTTATAAATTTCTTAAAGGAAACCAGGTCTGAACTTGAAAAAGTAGTTTGGCCAACAAGAGAACAAACCATCCGATACTCTATTTTAGTAATAGTAGTAGCTGTAGTGGTTGGACTGCTTTTAGGAGGACTAGATTATATTTTGACAAAACTAACAGAGGTAATATTACAAAATTATGGCAGATAATCAAGCCCGCTGGTACGTTGTTCATACCTATTCCGGCCATGAAAATAAAGTGGCTGCTACTCTAAAGCAAAAAATTGAATCTGAGCGTCTCGAAAATAATATATTAGATATCTTAGTCCCAATGCAGGATAAAATTGAAATCCGTGGGGGTAAAAAGATTGAAGCCAAAGAAAAAATTTTTCCAGGCTATATTTTGATCAAAATGATCATGGATGAGGAATCCTGGCTTGCTGTACGAAGTACTCCGGGTGTAACCGGTTTTGTTGGTATGGGTCAAAAGCCTACTCCGATCTCAGACAGTGAGGTTGAATCAATTGTTAATTTTACCAAAATTGCTCAGCCTAGCTTTAAACAGGTCTTTGTTATAGATGACCCTGTTAAAATTATTGATGGACCATTTGCTGATTTTATTGGCAAAATAGATTCGGTTGATGAGGAAAAAGGAAAGGTACGAGTACTTGTGTCGATTTTCAGCCGCGAAACACCGGTTGAACTGGATTTTTTGCAAGTACAAAAGTTGTAATGGCTATAAAAAAAATAAAAACATATATTAAATTAAACATCCCTGCAGGTTCGGCTACTGCCGCTCCCCCGGTGGGGCCTGCTTTGGGCCAGCACGGCCTGCCTATAATGGAGTTTGTTAAAGCCTTTAATGAAAGGTCCTCACAAAAACAGGGTAATATTTTACCTGTTATAATAACGGTTTATGAAGATCGGACTTTTTCCTTTATTACCAAGGAACCCCCTGTTGCAGAGATGATTAAAAAAACTCTGGGGCTTGAAAAAGGTTCAGGAAAAGCCTTAAAAGAACCTGTTGGAACTCTAACTACTAATCAGGTAAAATCCATAGCTGAAGCTAAAATGTCGGATTTGAATACTAAAAATTTGGAAGCAGCCATGAAAGTGGTTGAAGGAACAGCCCGCTCGATGGGGGTAAAAATAAGTGGGTAAGACCAAGATCAAAACCATTGATGACTCTCAAGCAACAGCTCCCAAGCAGGGAGAAGATATTCTGGTAGCAAAATTAAAAGAGGAGCTGGGCATACCGAAGGATGGGAAAAAAGTAGA
The DNA here is from genome assembly GCA_964362265.1 of uncultured Gammaproteobacteria bacterium. GTDB lineage: Bacteria > Patescibacteriota > Microgenomatia > Daviesbacterales > UBA10151 > CAYIDT01. Next base: position 1,663 of record CAYIDT010000044.1, read on the forward strand.
GAAAAAAGCAATCAAGAAAGAAGAAAAAGCACAAAAGAAAGTAAGAAGCAAAAAATACCAGGAAGCTACCAAAGATTTAGACCGCACCAGAACATACCCTTTATCTGAGGCACTTGACTTGGTTAAAAAGTTATCTTATGCTAAATTTAATGCCACCTTAGAAGTTCATATAAATACCCTGCATACGGGTATTCGCGGTTTAATCTCCCTTCCCTATGCAGCCGGTAAGAAACCAAAAATTCTTGTGTTCGCCAAAGCAGGGGAAGATTTTTTAGATGCTATTTTAGGTAATGACTCCACTATTTCAGAAATAGAACAGGGAAAAGCTCCTTATGATATTATAATCGCAACTCCGGATTGGATGCCAAAGCTTGCCAAGGTTGCCAAAGTTTTAGGACCAAGAGGCTTAATGCCAAATCCTAAAAATGGAACAATCACAAATGATCCCAAAAAGGTGGTAGAATCTTTCCAGGCAGGGAAGGTAGAATTTAAAACCGAGGCCAAAGCACCAATTATTCATTTGGCCCTGGGCAAACTAAGCCAACCAAATGAAGAACTGGCTCAAAATATTAAAGTATTACTCTCGTCAGTTGGAAAAACCAAAATCAAAAAAGTAACTTTATCCCCCACCATGGGCCCGGGGATTAAAGTGGATTTAGCCAGCATTTAACTACCCTTTCTTAGTGCTTTTCTTAAAATCAGTCCCAAATCAATCTTTAGACTATAGATAGATACTAGTCCAAATACCAGTACAAACACTGCTGACAATATGTGGAATAAAACTATCATGGCTGAGGCCAGGTTCTTATCTATCCCAAATACCCCAGACAGTATTAAAAGCCCTGATGCTTCAGCTGACCCTACATACCCGGGAGCTGCAGGAATAAGATAAGTTAAGGCAGAGAGCATTTGAGCTAAGTACATAGATATAAAAGACTCATTTGAATTTATTGCCAAAAATGTAAAATACCAAACCCCGGCATCTGCTGTGTAAGCTAAGGCTGTAATCAAACCAAGCACCAAGAACTCTACGGGGTTTCTTTTTAAAATAGAAAAACTGTCAATAAAAAAGTTACAAACCCTCTTAAAATATATCTTAATACTATTAAATATAAGTAGAGGTATCAAAAATTTGATGATTTTCTTAGAAAAAACTGGTTTATAGATTAAAAAGTAGGTTAAAATAAGGATCGCTATAAGTATAATATTTATAACTATTATAAACTTTATACTCAAAGCAGTAGACACTACAAAGAAAAGTATTCCAACTGCTATTAAAACCACTAAAAAATCCAAAAATCTATCAAAAAATACCCAGATTAACGATTTTCCAAGGGGAAGATTGTAGCTTTTTGATAAAATCATCCCTTTAGCTATTTCTCCTCCTCTTATTGGTATATAAAAATTTAAAAGCGTGGCTACTCCATTGATAAAAACCATATCCATAGTTGGCACTTTTTTAATAGGATTAATCAGTAGTTTCAACCTAATTGCTCTAACTACAGGTGAGGCAAGCAAACATAAAATCACAGGTATTAGCTTAAAAACTTGAACTTTTGAAATAACTTTCCAAATCTGGCTTAAATCTACAAAATGCAGCCAAATAATTATTAAAATTACCCCAAGTATGGTATTGACTAACACTCGGAGTAAAATCTTGGTTGCAGACATATACCAAACAATATACACTAAAAGTATTGCTTTTCATATGTTTGACTCTGTAAAAAGTAAAATATTTTTAGGGTTTTATGTTTTTCTTATTCTATCAATTCCTGTTGGGGCATATTTTATTCAGCAACGGCAATCTGCTTCTGTTTCAGCAAGTAATCCGTTACAAAGAACTATTACCCATATTCCTGATGACGATGTTACACCCAAATCATCCACTCCCACTCCAAATCCTAACCTGTCCGAAGATACGGATACTACCCTCCTCCCCTCATCTTACGGTCCAACCTTAAAACTAATCTTAAAACTTGAGGGTAGACCCGAAGGAAAAGAAGCATCCAAAGTTTTTGTGGGCATTGCTGAAGGAACAATTACCCAAAAACCAAAATATCTTTTAACTTTTAATCTTGACCTTCCGGATTCGGGAGTGTTTGAGGGTTTATCTTTAGCAGGATTAACATCAGGAAGTCAATATACTGCTTATATTAAAGGTCCAGCTCAAATAGTTAGCGCTTCAACATTTACCATGTCTCCTTCCTCAACCAATTTAAATAATAATCAACCTATTACTTTGGTATCAGGCGATTTAAATGATGATAATGCCATAAATTCGGGAGATTATTCAATCGCGCTATCTGCTTACGGGTCAAACTCTACTTCGGGAAACTGGAATCTGAATACGGATTTGAACTTGGATGGAGTTATAAATACTTATGATTTATCTATAATTTCTAAGAATCTTTCCAAAATTGGAGATTCCGGCCTGTGGACTTCCCCTCCACCAGCCACAAAATCAGGCAGTCCTACAGGAGGTTATTGGTTCTGGATGCCGGAGATTTGACAAATTGTAGCATGTTAGGCTAAAATAACAAAGCTTAAGATAGTAGGTGCCAAACTAAATCCTACTTGAAGCAAAAAATGCCAAAAACAAGATTACAGAAAGAAGAACAAGTAAAGTCACTGCAGGATAAATTAGGCCGGGCTAAATCTGTAGTTTTTGCTGATTATAAAGGCCTGAGTATGAACCAGCTGTCAGGTCTCCGGGACAAGCTGCGAGACCAAGATGCTGAGTTTACTATCACCAAAAATACTTTGCTGGCCCGTGCCATACCTGAAACTGAGTTGGAGAGCGGACCAACTGCTACTTTATTTGCCTATGATGATGAAATTTCCCCTATTAAAACTTTAGTCAAAGCTCTTAAAGATTTTGCAATTGGAAAAGTAAAATCAGGATTTTTGGGTCAGGATGCTTTAGATGAAGCTAGAATTAACCTGTTAGCCTCTTTACCTACCAAAGATGAGCTTCGCGGCAAAACAGTGGGGATTCTAGTTGCTCCACTTAATGGAATGGTTTCGGTTTTGCAGGGTAATTTGAGAAATTTGGTATATGCGTTAAGTG
>CAYIDT010000045.1:0-4470 GCA_964362265.1 uncultured Gammaproteobacteria bacterium
GAAGTTGTTAAACAGTGGTATAGCAAGCTGTGACAACCTCCCCTACTTTTGCTCCTCGACCTGGATTCGAACCAGGAACCTTCTCGTTAACAGCGAGCCGCTCTACCGTTGAGCTATCGAGGAATATAAACGTACGTGGGTATTTTATCATTTAATCCAGCATTCGTCTATCGTAGGTTATGTTTGGGCATATCTATATAACAGATGGGCTAAATAGCGTGAATTTATACCGCAAATGGCTCTTAATTCACGCTATATTGATAAAATAGCGTGAATGTGGTATACTATCCAAAGTATGTCCACCCCCCTCCCTATCAGAAATAGAATAAAAATACTGAAAGCAGAATATGATCGTTTAAAAGTTAATAAAGAATCGCTTCTAAAGATTATAGACGAAGCTGAAATCCCCGAAAGTGTCTACAACTCTAATGCCATAGAAAATTCCACCTTGACTCTTAAAGAAACCGAAAAGATACTTCTGGAGATGGAGATTTCACGCAACATCAGTTTGAGGGAGGTATTTGAGGCCAGGAATTTGGCTAAAGTAATGGAATATATCAAAATTAAATGTCACGAAGAGCTTTCTAAAGAAACAATACTTCTTTTACACCAGATGTTAATAGGTAATATTGACGATAGCGTTGCCGGAAGATTCCGCCAAAAAAATGAGTTTGTACGGATAGGTACTCATATTGCGCCCTCTCCCGAACACATTGAGAGAATGGTGGAGGAAATTTTAATTGAGTATTCCAGCAATAATTTAGATTATTTTGTGGATAAAATTTCCAAATTTCATCTTGATTTTGAAACAGTACACCCATTTTTAGACGGAAATGGTAGGATCGGCAGAGCAGTTATGAATTATCAGTTATATTCTTTAGAATTTCCGGGAATAATTATTCGCAATAAAGAAAAAAGCATATATTATCGCTCCTTCAACGAGTACCGCGACAACAAAAAAACCAAAATAATAGAGAGGTTAATTTCCCTATCTATTATGGAATCTTTGCATAAAAGAATTGCTTATCTTAAAGGGAGTAAGATTATTGATGCTGTAGAGTTTGCAACCAGACAGAATAAACCTGCTCCGGTAATTTTAAATGCCGCCAAACGTCAAACGATTCCTGCTTTCAGAGAAAAAGGGGTCTGGAAAATAGGAGTTTAGGAATGAATGCTCATTCCAGATAGTCCCGCAGTTTTTTAGCTCTAGTTGGGTGTTTGAGTTTTCTTATTGCTTTGGCTTCAATCTGCCTGATTCTTTCCCTGGTTACTCCAAATTCTCTTCCTACTTCTTCCAGGGTTCTTTGCTTCCCATCATCTAAACCAAATCTGAGCTGCAGTACCCTCTTTTCTCTCGGAGTTAAAGTATCTAGCACTTCATCGAGATGAGCTTTTAAAAGCTCTCTTGTTGCCTGTTCATCTGGAGATAGCGCATCTGATTTTATAAAATCAGATAAATGCGAATCCTCTTCATCCCCAACCGGAGTCTCAAGGGAGGCTGGCTCCTGAGATATTTTGATAATTTCTCGCGCTTTGGCCGCATCAATACCCAAAACCGTGGCCACTTCCTCTGGAGTTGGTTCTCTTCCCAATTCCTGCATCAGCTGTCTCTGCGTCCTGTTGAAACGATTAATTGTTTCAACCATATGCACAGGAATTCTAATTGTTCTTGCCTGATCTGCAATAGCCCGAGTGATGGCCTGTCGAATCCACCAAGTGGCATAAGTTGAAAACTTAAACCCCCTTCTCCAGTCATATTTATCAACAGCTCTCATCAAACCAATATTCCCTTCCTCAATTAAATCCAAAAGGCTCATTCCCCTTCCAACATATTTTTTGGCAATTGAAACAACCAGGCGCAAATTAGCTGAAGTCAGTTTATCCCGAGCTTTTTTATTCCCTTTCTCAGCTTTTTTTGCCAAATCAATTTCCTCTTCAGCTGTTAAAAGAGAAACCCTACCAATATCTCGCAGGTATTGGCGTACAGGATCTGTGGTTGACCCTTCCTCTAAGCTGGTTAACATTGCCAGCTCTTTTTCAAGCTCTGAAGAGATTTTCGCATCTTCTTCAAGTTCATCAGCAGTTGTTTCAAAAATATCAATGTTTTCGTTAAGTAGTTTTATAAAAAGGGCGTCTAGCTCTTCCAGATTTTCTTCCGGTTTCGTGTATACCTGTAAGATTTCCTCAAGCGTAACAAAACCCCGATTTTTCCCCAACTTAAGGAGCTTCTTTGGATCCGAAATTACCCGTTTTTTATTTTTAGCCATAATTTTTAAAGGTTTTTTAATTTAACTGACAAATCCCTAAATCTTTTGTTCAAGCCTTCAACCATTTCTATCTTACCAAATTCCTCGGCATTTCTTATCTCATATGATAATTTTTGAAGCGATGCTTTAATTAAAGCTTTTTTAAGCTCGGAGGTAACCACTTCGACTTCTCTTTGCCAAAGATTTTTCGCAGATAATTTTTCATCTAAATCCATCAGATAAAGCCTGTCAACCTCATCGGAAAGCTCTTTTGGTACGTTCGCTAAAAATTCGTTTATATCAAATTGCCTCCCTTTAAAAGAGATCGAATCAAGATATAAAAAGAGGAAAACATAAATTTGACACAAACTTTCAGTTGTCAGGAGTGTTTCAGGAAAAGAAGGAATAAAAACTAAATCCTGAGGAATATGTAAAAGTAAAGCAATTAAATACTGCTCCAGTAGGCTTCTTCTTGAAGATAAGCTCACCTGGTCGTCTTTTTTGTTTGCCAAAACACTTTGCGGGGCGTTACTTATGTTTTGCTGTTTTACTACTTCCCGCCGAATTATAGCTTCATCTGTTTTTAAAAATGCAGACAACTTTTGAATGTAGTATTCCCTGATTAGATTATCGCTAATTTTTGCCCAAATTGGAATGAGCTCCGCGGCAACCTGTTTAAGCCCTGCAGGGTCTTTAGGATTAAGCCGACGAGCCACAGACTCCAAATAATAATCATAAACTGGGATTGCCTCCTCAACAGCCTTCTGCCAGTTTTTTAAGTCTCCCTTGATAATCTCCGCTGGATCTTTACCCCCATTAAGTTGAATAACTTTTATGTTCAGACCCGCAGCATCTGCTATTTCTATTCCTCTTCTTGAGGCACTGTCTCCTGCTAAATCAGTATCAAAACAAAGGCTTATATTATCAGTATATTTTTTTAAAAGATCCACTTGGCCCGAAGTTAATGCTGTCCCCTTAGAAGCCACAACGTTTTTTACCCCAGTTTGGAATGAGAGTATTACATCTATTTCTCCTTCAACTAAAATAGCTAAATTTTTTATTTTGATCTCGGATTTCGCTCTATTTATCCCAAAAAGATATTGGCTTTTATCAAAAATTGGAGTTTGGGGACTATTAATATACTTTGGACCTGATGAAGCCGTATCTCCCAAAACCCTACCAGAAAATCCGATTATCCGATCTTTGGTATCAATTAAAGGAAAAGTAATTCGACCACGGAAACGATCATAGCCTCTATTTTTTGAAGGAATACCCAAGCCTGATTCAATAACTTCCGCGGGCTTAAAGTCTTTTTTCAATAAAAACTTAGTCAAAGATTCCCACGAATTTGGTGCATAACCCAATCCATAAGCCTCAATTGTTTCGCTCTGTATTCCCCGATCTCTTAAGTATTCCAGCGCCTGTTTGCCAAATGGGTGCTTTGTTAAAATAAAATGGAAAAATTCTTGAGCTTTTAAATTGACTTCAAAGAGTCGTTCACGCAAATCTTTTTTACCGCTAGATTTTCTTTGTAAGGTAACGCCGGCTTTTTTGGCCAAATATTCCAGCGCCTCTTTAAAATCCATTCCCTCTTTCTCTATTAAAAAGGAAAAAATATCCCCGCCCTTATCACAACCAAAACAATGCCAGCTACCTCTCTCTGGAGAAACCATAAACGAAGGAGTTTTCTCCAAGTGGAATGGGCAAAGAGCCTTAAAATTAACTCCTGCTTTTTTAAGGGGTATATATTCTTGGATTAAATCCACAACCTTAACTTTTTGCTTTATGAGTTCTATATCATCCATGAAAAATATAATTCATCCTGTCGTCCGATTTAATTCATGGCCACAAGAGATTGTGTGGGAATTTTATCTCAAACCAAATACAAAAACAAGCACTAATTGGGGTATAATAAAAAACCAAGGAGGAGTCGGATAGCGGTTTATTCCACGCGCTTGGAAAGCGCGCGAGTGAAAGCTCACGTGGGTTCGAATCCCACCTCCTCCGCCTTCGCTCGCCATAGCTTTAGCGACGGCGAGCTTGTATGGCGAGCTACGGCGGACAAAGTCCGCCAAGTGCAAAGGGGAGGTTATAACTAAATATAAACTATGTTTTGGTATGTTTATGTCCTAAAATGTAATGACGGAAAACCCTATACTGGTTGTACTGATAACCTAAAAGATAGAGTGGAAAGGCACAACAAGGGATACGTTCCAGCAACTAA
>CAYIDT010000046.1:0-4302 GCA_964362265.1 uncultured Gammaproteobacteria bacterium
GAAAAATTTGAGGCGGAGGCATGGACTAAACGCTCACCCAAATGCCAACTGGTTACTTCCAAAGGACAGGGAAGGGTGAGTGGTTTATTTTCAGCCTGCTGGTTGGCTTGCTGGTTGGCCGGAGGAGTAATTTTAGGGGTGGTTTTGGCAGTTTTAAAAACGAAGATAAAAACAACCAACAAAAAAACCACAACGCCTAAAGCTATACCAGTAAATCGTTTCATAATCATAATCTTATGATAAAAAACTTTTTACTTTATGTCAACTGACAACTATGGTATTCTAATTCTCTAAGATGAAAAAGACTTTGGTGGTGCTTTTTTTGTTTTTGGGATTATTTATTCTAGGTCTAGCTTTATTTTTTATTTGGAACCAAAAGTCTTTGCAAATACGTCTTTGGCTATGGGGCGTGTCCTTAGATACCAACAAATTCAAGTTGACAGATTTTGTCCGGGAAAAAGATAAAACCTTACAAAAAGACACTCTGGAGGCACAAAACAAGGAAATATCTATTAAAGTCATCAAAACGGTTATAGTAAATCATCAAAAATTTATTGATGATAGAATATATCTTTTACAATCGCTTTTTGAACCCACCACTTCACCCTATCCCGAGGTATTAACTAATGTTTTGGAGTGCCCACTGGAATTTAGGCCAAAGAAAGAATCGTTTGAGAGCGGGACAATTTTTCAGCTTTATGCTGGAGAAAGATTCAGTTTTGGAGTATGCAGTAATGATCTTGTCGAGTATAAATCCATTTATGGTATTTTTGATTGCGGGAAGAAAGGGGTATTTGAGATAAGCCTATTTGGCAAAAAATGGGAGGATTTACAACCGATAGTGAAATCATTTAGTTGTCAAAATGGATAAGCAAGTTTTAAAAATAGCCGTAATTACTTTTTTTGTTCTTTTGGTCATACTTGGAGCTTTTCTTGCTTTACGGAAACTATCTGACCAAATAAGCTCTAAATTCACTCTTTGCAAGGATTGTAACATCATCTTAATCACTATGACCAACTTGCGCTATGATCATATGTCCTTAAATGGTTATGCTCGACCCACCACTTCTAACTTAGATAAGCTGGCAAAAGAAAGTTTGGTCTTTGATAATACCTTTAGTCATTCCAGTTGGACTCTGCCTGAAGCCATCTCTATATACACAGGGTTATATCCTTATCAGCATGGAGTGATGAATAGATATGACGGGTCGACTCTTTCTAAAAATATCCCGACACTGGTTGATATTTTAAATCAGGCAGGATATACGACAGGCGCCTTTACAGGAGGCTTTGATTATAATACGAAGTTTGGATTAACCTCAAGATTTAATCAGTATGAGGAATGTGCCAAAGGACAACTCCCCTCATATCCAAAACCAAAAAATCCAACAACTTTGACAGGACCAAGCCAGTATGGAGAGTTTCCCTGCACAATACCTTTGGCCTTGGATTGGTTAAAAAGTCATGCCAAGAGTAAATTCTTTTTGCAGGTTCAGGGATTTGATGCCCATTGTCCTTTTTCCCAAAGTGGAGGTAAAATGTATGATAAAGCTTACCAAGGCAGCATAGATTATTCAGATTGTCTATGGACCTTTGATAAAACTGATCCCATAATCAAAAATGGCAAAATTTATTATCAGGTCTTCTCCGCAAAAACAGCCACCCAGTCTTCCATACTTTTTGATGAACGCGACAGAGAACATCTGCTTGCCCTTTATGATGAAAGTATTACCCGGGCAGATAGCCTAATTGGTTCCTTTTTAGATGAAGTCAAAAACCTTGGGCTTTTGGATAAAACTATCGTCATCTTTACCTCAGAGCATGGGGATATGTTCGGTAAATATGGCCGTTTTATGAGAGGTGGACCGCTTCGTGGTACTTTTTATGATGATGTATTACATGTTCCACTGATAATAAGATTGCCCGATACTAATCCTGCAAGAATTGATAGTCTCGTCCAGCATATTGATCTGTTTCCTACTCTGCTGGAGCTTTTGGGCTTACCAAAAAAATCCCATATAGAAGGCAGCAATTTACTGCCGCTGATTTCCCAAAGCTTAAAGATTAATGATTATATTTTTGCAGGATCAGAGTTTAAGCCGGATCTCAACAATCCTTATTTTGCCAAAAAAACCAGAGTGGAGGCTTTAAGAAACAGAGATTGGAAACTGATCGAGGAAACTGTTTTTGAAGAAAATGGTACTTCATCTCAAAAAATAGAACTTTATGATATAAAACAAGATAAAGATGAGCTGCATAATCTGGCTGAAAAAAGGAGCGATATTTTGCAGATGTTACAATCAAAACTTCATGACTTATCTAAAAAGGTTCTGTTTGACAATTGAAAAATAGTTTTCTCTCTGGTATCTTACAGCTGCAACTATGTTTAACAAAATTATACTGGCTATTTTAGGATTGGGTCTTTTAATCTTTGCTCTTGATTCTTTTAAATCTCAACAGCAGGCTACCAAGCTATACTGGTTTATTCCCGATGGCATGAGGGCTGAAGAGAACCTTTTTACTGTTTACAAGTGGGCACAGGAAGGGAAATTACCTAATATCAAAAAGCTAATGGATAATGGAAGCTACGGTTATTCCATTCCTGATTTTCCCTCCCACACTCCAACTAATTTTGCCTCACTTTTAACTGGAGCCCATCCCACAGTCCATGGAGTGGCTGACGGGCCAATGCATATTGAAGGAAAACCGCTGGATAAACCCTCTGTTGCTGGATTTTCCTCAACTGCAAAAAAAGTATCCCCTATTTGGAAAGTAATGGAGGAAGCAGGCAAAAAAGTAGCTTTGCTGTCTATTCCAGGATCAACCCCTCCTGAGCTTAAAAATGGCATTACAATTCGTGGCCGTTGGGGAGGCTGGGGTGCAGATACACATGCTGTAATTTATGAACCAGCCCAGATGCTTTCACAAAGGCAAAAAGAAGGCAGAGGTTTTAGATTGTTTTATTTGGGACAACCCCTAACTCAGTTTGTGGAAGAGAAAGCTTTAGGTAACAATCTATATGAAGCCAGTTTGAGCGCATATGGAGCCAAATTTACTGCCTCTATCAACAGTGATTCAGTTATTTTCTCACAGAATGGCAAAACCCTAACAGATTTAAAACCTGGTGTTTGGAGTGATTGGTTCCCCACCACATTAACTGTGTCTGAGAAATCTTTTGCTTCACAGGTTCGCTTCAGGGTAATTAAACTGTCAGAAAACGGCAATTTTAGAATCAGAGTCTTTTTCAACAACATTAACAGCCTGATTGTTGATCCTTCTTACGTGGCTGATGAAATTACCCAAGCTATTGGTCCTGCAGTTGATTTTGTTGACAATTGGCCACCGCAGCTAATTTTCGAGGATGAGGATAAACAAACTTTTTTGGATGAGGCCATGGATTCTTTGGATTGGCATAAAAAAGCCACTGATTTCATATTCAAACAGTATAAACCAGATGTATTTATCCAAGACACATATACTCCCAACCAGATGCTTGAGAGCAGGTGGTGGCATAGATACATAGATAAAGACCACGTTGATTATGATCCCCAAAAAGCTGATGGAGCTATGAGTGATATCTTGAAGCTGTATCAAGGTTTAGATAGCATAATCGGTGAGGCCATTAAAAATGCTGATAAAAATACTTTGATAGTTTTATCTTCTGATCATGGCATCGCAGGACTTCATAAACAAGTCAGACTAAATCATCTGTTTGCCCAAAAGGGGTGGTTTAAATTTTCAACAGATCCTAAGACAGGTGAGCCGATTATTGACTGGAAAAATACCAAAGTAGTGTATCTTAAAATGGCACATGTTTACATAAACCCCAATGGTTTAGGAGGAGATTGGAAAAGAGGCAAAGGAGAGGAGTATGAAAAATTACGGGATGAGGTAATCAAGGTACTTAGGGAACTTGAGGATGAAGATGGAACAAAACCTTTGGTGCAGGCGGTCAAGTGGGAAGATGCACCAAAGTTTTTTGAGCTGCCGACAGACCGTGTAGGTGATTTGGTTTTGGAAGTCAAAAAAGGCTATCAGTGGCTTGAAGAGCCAGATGAAACACTAAAGGTTTTTACAGAACCTTTAACATCCGGATATAAGCAGGCCAATAATCCCCGAGATCCTGATATGTGGACTCCTTTTGTCATCATGGGGCCGGGAGTTAAAAAGGGATACAAACTGCCCCAATCAATCAGCCATGTTGATCAAATGCCCACATTACTTAAACTCTTGGGAGTCAAAATCCCGGACTACGTACAAGGGAGGGTTCTAATAGAAATCCTTAAGTAGGGAAGGGAGAGG
>CAYIDT010000047.1:0-4112 GCA_964362265.1 uncultured Gammaproteobacteria bacterium
GCATAATTTGTACCTCTATCCCAAGGATATACCATATCCAGGTTTGCAAGGTAGATATTTTCAAGCGGAGTTTTAAAATCTGGTTTAAATTTTAGATAATCAGTTGTAACTACAGGCTGGGCAAAAGGACCGATAAATAACTCAGAATTAAGAATTAATCCCTCGACTTCGCTCGGGACAGGGAATTTAGAGTTAATCTTTTTAAGATAAGGGAGGAATTTTTTTAGCAGTTGGTTTTTATTCATTTTTAGATATGGGTGATCAGGTGGTAAATAATTGCCAATGTATAATATATGCTGGTTGCCATAATGTTTTGGATCCATAAAGTTAGTATGCTCCGCCAAAACCAAGAAGGGGAAACTTTTATCTGTAATATTTAGCCAATAAGTCTTTTTCATAAAGGGTTTTTTTAATACTAAAATTAAAACCTGGGCATGCAAATGGGAAATGGAAGTAATTCTTTTTTTATAACCTTGGGGTAAATTTGCAATTTTAGCAAAGACCGGAGAAGGAAGAGTAACAATAATCTTATCATATTCTTTTTTTAAATCTGCTATGTTTTTAACTTCTGTTTTAAGAAGAATTTTTCCACCTAATTTGATAATTTCCTTTCCCAAATGATCAGCAAATTTTTTAAAACCACCTTCCGGATAAGCTAGGGCAGGAGTTCTTTTTTTTATCCTTGCCCAAAACCAAGTCAGGGCAATAGTATCTTTATATTTACCAAACTTTCCACTCAGTAGAGGATCCCAAATCAGTGAAAAGGCTTTTTCTCCCATCCATTTCTTGATCCAATTTGAAGCTTTTTTCCCCTCTAGCTTTTTATACTTATTAATTTGCTTTAGATAAAATATAACCAGCCCCATTCTTATTCGATCCGCAATTGGCAGATGAGGAAAACTTAAAAGTGATAAAACGCTGTCAAGAGGTAGTGTCTTTCCTTTTATAAAAATATCTGTTGATGGGCGTTTGATAATGACTTCATGGTTTATTTCTCCTGCTAATTTTAATATAAATGAATCGTTAGTAAACCAATGGTGATAACCTTTTTCCAAGGTCCATTGCCATTTTGGGTTGGAAAAACCAACTGCCAATCCGCCTAAATTGTCTTCTTTCTCGAAAATAGTAACTTGGTGTCTTTTTTTAAGTAATCTGTATGCGGCAGAAAGTCCGGTAAATCCTGCACCCAAAATCGCAATTTTCATTGGATTATTGTAACATCATTAAGATGCAAAAGTTACTTGTTATTTTAGGTCCTACTGCAACTGGTAAAACAGATTTAGGTTTATATTTAGCTAAAAAATTTAAGGGAGAATTAATGGCTTGTGATAGTCGTCAGGTTTATAAGGGTTTAGATATAGGTACAGGGAAAATGCCTTCAACTGGAAGATGGAAGGTAGAAGATAGAAGGTGGATAATCAACAGAATACCAATTCATATGTATGATGTAGTGTATCCCAGAATTCAATACACAGTGGCAGATTATGTAAAAGATGCAAATAAAGTGATTGATGGTATTTTAGAAAGGGGAAAGCTGCCGATTATAGTTGGTGGGACAGGACTTTATTTCAAAGCATTACTTGAGGGATTAGCTAATTTAGAGGTTCCAGTTGATAAAAAATTAAGAAAAGAATTGGAAAAATTTTCGTTAATTGAGTTACAAAAAAAATTACAAGAAGTTAATCCTTTGAAATGGCAGTCAATGAATCATTCAGATAGACAAAATCCAAGGAGATTAATTAGAGCAATTGAAATTTCTACTTTGCATTCATTGGGAAGATCGCCACACTCGTTATCACTCGCTCGCGATGACGTACTACGGATTGGTTTAACTGCTCCAAGGGAGGTTTTATACGAGAGGGTGGATAAAAGAGTTGTAGATAGAATAAAGCAGGGAATGATTGATGAGGCAAAAAATCTTCATAAACGTGGCCTATCTTTTAAAAGAATGAAGGAATTAGGTTTGGAATATGGAGTGTTAGCAGATTATCTGGAAGGGAAATTAAAGACTTTGGACGAGATAGTAAAGACTATGCAGGGACAAATCCATGGATATGTCAGACGTCAGTTAATTTGGTTTAAAAGAGATAAAAAGGTAACCTGGTTTGATATAACTGAAAAAAATTTTGCTGAAAAAGTAGAAAAACTAACCTCAAACTGGTATCATAAACTAAATGACCAGAAGAATTGATATTTCTTGGAAAACAATCATTTTTATTGCCGTATTTTTACTCGGTCTTTGGATTTTATATCAAATTATTGATTTGATACTACTTTTATTTGTAGCAATAATTTTTATGTCTGCAATATCACCACTGGTGATAAAGTTAGTTTCTCTACGGATACCTAAAGCCTTGGGAATTTTACTTGTTTATGTAGTAGTTTTGGGAATACTAGGTGGACTTTTAACAGTAATTTTCACTCCTCTTATTAACGAAACAACAAGACTTTTTTTAACACTTCCTCCGGTTGTAGCTGAGCTTTTGAAGGTGGGTAATATTGATCAAAGCGTTTTACAATCACAATTTTCCGATTTTTCAAAAAATCTTTTTTCTTTTACTAAAACTATATTTGATAATTTTATAACAATTATTTTTTTAATAGTCTTAACTTTTTATCTTTTGATTGAACGGGAAAACCTGGAAAAAAGAGCCTCACTTCTGTTTGCTGGAAAAGAAGAAAGAGTAAGACAACTTTTGGTTGAAATTGAAGAAAAATTAGGAGCTTGGATGAGAGGACAATTGATACTAAGTATTATTATTGGTGGTTTAGTTTATCTAGGACTTTCAATACTGCAAATTCCCTTTGCCCTTTCCCTTGCAATTTTAGCAGGACTTTTAGAAGTAGTTCCGGTAATAGGACCAATTATTTCTGCAGTGCCGGCTATAATTTTAGGGTTAACTATTTCCCCGCTTTTGGCTGGTGGGGTTACTGCTATGTATTTTGTAATTCAACAATTGGAAAATCACCTAATTGTCCCACAAGTTATGCGTAAAGCAGTTGGTTTAAACCCTTTGGTTGTGATTTTAGCAATAGCTGTAGGAGGAAGACTCTTGGGAATTTCAGGAGCACTCTTAGCAGTTCCTGTTACTGTAGTAATACAAGTAATTTTCCTGGATATTCTAAAAGAAAGAAAAACCTAACTCCATTAAATTGTGATTTCTAGGTTATTATATAGTATAATATTTTCACCTGGGAAGGTGGATGATCGCCATGTACCATACGGTACGTGGAGGAAAGTCCAGACAGCAAAGAGCAGGGTGTCCGGCGTAAGCCGGAGCAGGTAACTGCCAGTTAGAGCAACAGAGACGAGTAAAGTGAAACGCGGAGTCCGTCTCGACGGACGACGTCCTGAGAGAAATCGAAGGAGGCAATCCTCCCCGCTGCAATTCTAGAATTGGTCGACCTGCCTGCCGGCAGGTAAGAGCTGCTCGCTCAATGGCCACAATAAGAAGCATTAGATAAATGATCATCTTAAAACAGAATCTGGCTTACTACTTTCCTAGGTAAGTTTTTTCTATTTATGAAAGCTAATGGAGTGTAAAAATCCCGCCAGCAGCGGGATTTTTACAAATGGTGAATGCACCAATTTTTGGTAGTTTATTAAACACCACCAATTCTAAACATTGAAGTACCGCAAACTGGGCATTTGCCTTTTGCAGCTTTTTTACCATTTTTCATGGTAACTTCTTCGACATTTTGCGCATCTCTTTTTTGACGGCATTTTACACAATACATTTGTGCCATTGATCACTCACCCCCTTTCAAAATAACTTCACTAATTTGTTTAGTGAGCTGAAATAAAGTAAAAGCTCTGTAGTTACTGCTAAGCTGGCAAGAATAAATATTTTTTTGAGGTCTTGTTTAAGGTAAGCTACATCGCTAATAGAGGTTGGATTTTCCAAACTCAAACTTCTAACAACTTTTCCCATCTTCTTATCTCCAACATCTAATTTCTCTTGTTGTCCATACAACTGATACTCAAGTAGCTTAAGTTTCCTTTCCAAATCTGATTTGGATTGTGTTCTTTGTATAGCCATGTTTGTGCCTAGTTGAACCTAGCCTATCATAGCTACGCACGCCTGTCAAGCACCAGTTGAAGCTAAAATTAT
>CAYIDT010000048.1:0-4060 GCA_964362265.1 uncultured Gammaproteobacteria bacterium
AAGCTCTCAATATCCCCTTGGACAGTATTATCCATAAACTTTATCTATTTTACCTCTTTTGTCCCTGCCGCGAAAGCGGGTATCCATAAATTGTCATTCTGGAGAGAAGCTTGCTTGAAGTTAATATCCTCTGCCGCCGCGGGAGCCGCCTCGATCCCCACCGGGTCTTCTTCCAAATGAGGGTCTACTGCCGAAACTTGGTCTACCAGATGGCCGACTATCTCTCCCACCCCAACCAGAGGCTGGTCGTGAAGATCTTCTATCTCTACCTACAAAACCTCTTGATCTTCCTCCACCCCAGCCAGAAGTACGCTCTCCAGAGGGCCCGCCTTCGCCAAGGCTTCGGCGGACAGGCCTTCCTTCTGACTGCGGTTTTATATCCGCTCCAAAAAGCATTGATAAACCAATTTTACCCTCAGATGAAACATCTGTTACTCTTACTTTAACCTCTTGACCTTCCGAAACCACATCCTCTGGACTTTCTACTCTGCCAGGAGCCATTTGTGAAACGTGAACTAACCCATCCTTACCAGGCAAAATTTCAACAAAAGCTCCAAAAGGAACAATTCTAACTACTTTACCTGTATATTCTTCCCCAACTTGTACCTTTTTAAATTGGTTCTCAATAGCCTCAACCGCTTTTGTTATTGATTCTTCGTTCGTAGCTGAAACCATTACAGTACCGTCATCTTCAACGTCAACCTGAGCTCCCGTTTTAGCAATAATACCGTTAATATTTTTTCCACCAGGCCCAATCAACATCCCAATCTCCTCCGGTCTAATATGCAGAGTTTGAACTCTTGGGGCATGCGGAGACATAGGTCCAACCTTTGGAACCGCCTCATTAATTCTATCTAAAATAATCTCTCTTGCCCTCTTTCCCTGTTTTAGAGCTTCCTCTATAATCTCAAAATTTAAGCCTTGCAGCTTGGTATCCATCTGAATAGCCGTTATGCCAGCTTTAGTACCCGCCACCTTAAAATCCATTTCTCCATAAAAATCCTCTACCGCTCTCATATCCGTAATCACCTGAAATTTTTTTTTATCGGACAAAAGACCCAGGGCAATCCCGGCAACTGGCTCAATTGGTACTCCGGCATTCATTAAAGCTAAGGTTGATGCACAAAGTGCGGCCTGAGATGTAGAAGCATTAGCGCCTAAAACTTCCGAAACTACCCTGACAGTATAAGGAAATTCATCCTCAGATGGAATTACAGCTTGCAGAGCTCTTTCAACCAAAGCCCCATGTCCTGTATCTCTTCTGTTTGGAGATCCAATCCTTTTTATTTCACCTGTTGCAAATGGATTAATGCTCATATTGTAATGGTGAATAAACCGTTTTTGTGCTTCTCCAGTCATCCCTTCTATAGTCTGCTGTAAGGAAGGAGCGCCCAAAGTTACAATCGAAAGGACTTGTGTATCTCCGCGATTAAATAAGGCAGAACCATGTGTCCTTGGTAAAACTCCTACTTCTATAACAATAGGTCTAATTTCATCCATTGCCCGACCATCTACCCTAACCCCTTTATTTAAAATAGTGTCATTCATTATTTCTTTTGCAACTTTATCAAAAACTCCAGCTACAATTTGAGGGGTTAAAACCTCGGCATATTTCACCGCCATCTCCTGCTTAATCATGTCACCTGTTGCCTCATGCCAGGCGTGTTCTTTATCGAATAAGGCTGCTTCAATTCTTTGGTGAGCTAACTCTTTAACCTCTTTTAAAACCGCCTCCTCAATCTCTTCTGCTACTATTGAATAGGTTAACTTTTCCTTACCAGCTTCTTTTGCAAAATCTTCAATCAGGGAAATTATTGGTTGTGATGCTGTGTGCGCTACCTTTATCCCATTAAAGATCATCTCATCCGGGACTTGTTTGCCTTGGGCCTCAATCATTACTACTTTTTCTTTGGTGGAGGCTACAATTAAATCAAAATCCAAAACTTCTGCCTCTTCAAGTGTGGGATTAATAACCGGTTTATCGCCTTTAGCACCAACATGTACAGCACCCAAAGGGCCATGCCATGGGACTGATGAAATAGATAAAGCAGCTGATGCTCCAATTAACCCTAAAATATCCGGATCGCTAATTTGATCAATTGATAAAACAGTAATTATAACCTGAACTTCACTCGTGAATTCTTTTGGGAAAAGCGGACGGATGGAGCGATCAATTAGCCTTCCTGTTAAAATTGCCTCCTCAGAAGGACGAGCTTCTCTTTTGATAAATTTAGAAGAAGAAATCCTACCTCCCGCATAATATTTTTCAATATATTCAACAGATAAAGGAAAATGGTCTGTCACCTCAAGTGCAGGCTTTGTGGAAACTGTTATCAAAACTACGGTTTCACCCCAGCTTGCAACCACGGAAGAGTCAGCTTGCAATGCAAGCTTGCCTGTTTCAAGTTTTAATTTTCGACCATTCAGGTCAATCTCTTTTGTAATAACTTTACTATTCATAATAGGAGCTATGAGGTTTGGAAACTGTTTAAGAGGTAACTAGTTTCTAACTAAAAACTATTATACCACATTTACCTGGAAAGTCCAAGTTTCTCAATTACCCCTCTATATCTTTCTTCGCCTTTTTTCAAAAGATATTGCAAAAGACGTCTTCTTTTATTAATCATTGATAATAAACCTCTTCTTGAATGAACATCGTGCGTATGCTCTTTTAGATGGGTGGTTAAATTTTTAATTTGCTCAGTTAAAAGTGCAATTTGGACTTCAGGAGAACCTGTATCCCCCTTTTTAGTGGCAAATTTATCAATAACTTCCTGTTTTAATTTTCCGTCTAACGGCATCTTTACTTTCTTTGGATTAACTTTGATGCCAAAGTCATCCCTTAAACTTTAAGTTGGTTAATCTTAACAGAAAAACTTTTAAAAATCAACCAACTGATCCACCTTTAAAAACTTTGGGGGTGAGCCAGCCTGGTTCCGGTTCAATAGTTTCCGAAGAAAATACTCCTTCCATTGATGGCCTTTCTTCAGGAGAAGATATTCCACCAGGCATTAAAACTGATAAATCAAAACCCTGCTTTGGCAGTTGGGACTCGCCCCGTGAAGCTTCGACAAAGTGGGGCTTTTTACCTCCGGCTCTAAGCAAATTTGCAACTGCCATAAAGCTGTCCGCTCCCAAACCATCTTTAGTTAAATTAGCTGTTGCCTCAAAAATCCCAGTCAGCAAATTGCTTGCTATATCAGCATCCTGAGGTAGTCCTAAAGAAGGAATTAACTCTGTTATAATTTCCGACATTGATGGGCTCTGAGGATCTAAAACATTGGTTTGACCAAAACCCAAATTCCCAGATTGATTATCAACATTAACAATATGTCCCCCTTCAAATACTTTGGTGTTTTGCAAATAGACATTTCCCAAATGATTTAGGCTAGTTGCCCCAATAGTAAATATCAGATCAAATCCGCCGGATTGGGGATGGGGCACAATATTTGTTGGTTGAAAACTTTGACCGGATATTACATGAAATACCAAATTTAAGTTATTGTTTTCTCCATACCAATCAAGATTCTCCAAGGCTGGAACTTTCCACCCAGTAGGGCTAGCTTGATCCGGAGTAGCAACACCTTCTAAAGTTAGCACATAATTTCTACTTCCAGTATCCGGAATATTTTTTTGAACATTATCTATTCCAAAAAGATGGGACTGGAAAACTTTAATAGTATCTTCACAAACTATGCTAATTTCTTTGCCTGCTTGTTTTAGAGATAAAAATAAAGCCAACCCAGCTGCAAATCTATCAATATCAGAGCTTAGCGGAAGAGTAATTAAAATATTTTTGGTATTCGGCAGCAAATTTTTAAGTTCTGTGAGCTGACTATCGTAGCGTGCCATGTTGAGCTGATTTTACACCTATACCCCATAAAAAGCAAGGCCGGTTTTATCGGGCAAAAAGATGAACTAAAAAACCAAACAACCTACCAATAAAACCACCCAGTAGTTCTATGAAAGACGGTGGAGAGCTAGTCCCTCCCTGAACTTGGCCATTATCCGTTTGAGCATTTTTCGGTTGAGTAGTTACTCCCAATACTCCAGGCGCAAA
>CAYIDT010000049.1:0-3936 GCA_964362265.1 uncultured Gammaproteobacteria bacterium
TTCCTTTTATGTAAGAATGGTAAAATTTATACAGGTTCAACTAATAATTTAGAAGAAAGATTAAAAAGACATACTAAGGGAGAAGTATTCTTTACGAAGAACCTATTACCTGTAAAACTGGTTGGTTACTTCGCAGTCCAAAATAAATATACGGCCTTTAACTTAGAAAAATACTTTAAATCAGGATCAGGTAGGGCATTTATCAAGAAACACAAACTAGTGGAATTCCAAGAAGCGAGTTATAAGTAAATTTTATTCTCAAATTTATTTATCATTTAAGTATTTAGCTATATTATCATCTCAATTTGTTACAATATGGATATGGGTAATATAATAACAGAAAATCTAAGAGGTTTTGAAATCAAAATGAAAACTAGACCTGGAGTATTTTCTGAAAAAGGTTTAGATAGTGGTACGAGACTTTTAATTGATAACTTAGAAGTTGAAGATGGTAGTTTAGTAGCAGATCTAGGGTCTGGTATAGGTATTGTGGGTATTGCAACAGCAAGATTAAACCCTCATGGTCATGTTCATTTATTGGATGACCATTTGAGGTCAGTAGAGCTGGCTAAAATAAATGTAGAATTAAATAATCTAAAAAATGTTGAGATATATTTAAGTGATTTATTCTCAGCTATTCCAGATAGAACTTATCATCAAATTTTTACCAATCCTCCTCAATCTTTAGGCAATGAGTTTTTAAAAGAAATTATCACTGAGTCATTTTATCATTTAAAACCTAATGGAGCTTTGTGGCTAGTTGTTAAAAAGAATGTTAAAAGTTTTATTGAAAGAGTACTAAAAGAAATTTTCCTAAAATATGAGATTATTACCTCTGGTAGAGAACATGTGGTAATAAAAGCAATTAAGCAGTAACTTGAATTCCTAGCTGTTGCAAAGTTTTATACTGGTATACTAAACTCTGATATAATGATTCCAGATTTGAAAGGAGGAGCCCGCAAAATTTTCCTCAATATGTTAAAATAGATTTATGAAAAAGAAAATTCTTCAATATGATGCTGTATTTGAGAAAGAAAGTGATGGAGGATATTCTGTTTGGATTCCTGACCTTCCAGGATGCGCTTCTCAAGGAGATAGTTTAGAAGACGCTATGGGGAATATTAAAGAAGCGATTGAACTTTATTTGGAAGATGCTGACAGTGATAAAATAGATGAGGGAAAAACTCACAAAGACCGTTTCATTGTTCCTGTCCAGGTAACTGCTTCATAAATGTCTAACATTCCTCAAGTTAATGGTAAACAGGTTATCAAAGCTCTGGAAAAAGTTGGTTTTACAGTTTCTAGGCAGAAGGGAAGTCATATTAGATTAGTAAGGATACAAGGAGAAATAAAACAGCTAGTTACAGTTCCTAATCATAAGACTATACGCAAGGGCACACTTTTAAACGGAATTCTTAAACCAATTAACTTGTCACTAGAAGAATTTAAAAAATTGTTAGAGGTCAAAAGTCATACTGAATTTTTAGGCAGACCTTTTAATCCAAGATATATTGGTACCACCCATAGGCACCTTATAGAGCAAGTTGGGATAGGATGAAAACAGACGAGCCTAATTTATGGAGGCTACTTGCTAAATGTGGACACAATGAATATGCTTTTGGTGCACCTATGCTTATAGGAGGCGCTCATTATTATTTCCCCATTTGTTCCATAGTTTTATACTGATAAACTAAATT
The DNA here is from genome assembly GCA_964362265.1 of uncultured Gammaproteobacteria bacterium. Taxonomy (GTDB): domain Bacteria; phylum Patescibacteriota; class Microgenomatia; order Daviesbacterales; family UBA10151; genus CAYIDT01. Next base: position 1,698 of record CAYIDT010000049.1, read on the forward strand.
CTTGTATAAAAGTTCAATATTTGAAACGTTAAGCCCGCGCATTTGCCCTCTTGACAAACTTTTTGGAATAGTTTAAAAAGTATACAACTGATTGTACTGCCTCCAAACTGGCCCACAAAATATGGCAAGACCAAGCAAAGCAACAGTCGAAAATAAGTCGCAAGATTATTTTGACAAACTAGAAACTGATTTAAAATCCAACCAGTCTACTTTAAGTTTAATACTTGGAGCATTAATTGTTCTAATAGTTGGAGTTTTAATTTTTAACTACTTTAATAAACAAAAATCAGAAATCACTCCGGCAGCTGAACAAACTCAAGGGAGAGGAGATGTTTCTCCTGAAAATCTACCTGGAAAATATACAGTTAAAGAAGGTGATACTCTTTTTTCTATAGCGGAAAAATATTATAAAGATGGTTATAAATACCCGGAGCTAGAAAAGGCTAATAACCTGACCGATGTTAACGCTATCGAAGTAGACCAAGTCCTGGACATTCCAAAGCTTAAAGAGGCTGTTGCTGAAGTTTCCCCTACACCAGAAGCTTCTGAACCTCCTGCCACAGGTGGAGCTGATACAACCATATGGGGTCTAAGAATTACAGGAGATACTTATACTGTAGTAGAGGGTGACTGGCTTTCTAAAATTGCAGGCAGAGCCTATGGGGATATTTTTGCTTTTCAAAAAATTGCAGAAGCAAATAACATTGCTAATCCAGATTTAATTGAAATTGGAATGGCTTTGAAAATCCCGAGATAAATCTGCTATACTACAAAAGTGAACCTCAAAGAAAAAGTTGTTTTACTTACAGGAGCAAGAAGAATTGGACAGACTGTTGCAGAGGAGCTTGCTAAAAAAGGGGCAAGCCTCGCTATTGCTTACAGATCCTCTAAAGAAGAATCAGAAGCCATGTGTGCTGTATGCATACAACATGGAGTTAAGGCTTTTCCAGTTAAAGCAGATTTGACTAAACAGGACGAGATTGAAAGGCTTGTCGGTTCTGTTGTTGAAGAATATGGGAGAATTGACATTTTAGTCCACATGGCAGCTCCTTACCCAAAAACTCCATGGGGTACTTTAACTATTGAAAAGTGGGATGAAATTAATGCAGCTATACCACGAAGCGCTTTTTGGCTGGGCAAGAAAGCAGCTGATGTTATGTTGCAAAATCAACCTGACGAAAATAACATAAGAGGCAAGATAATCTATTTCTCCGATTGGTCTATCAATGTCAGACCATATAAAGATTTTAGTATTTATAATGCAGCAAAAGGTGCGGTTGAGAGCCTAACAAGATCTTTTGCAGTAGAGCTTGCACCCTCTGTAACTGTTAACTGCATAGCTCCAGGCCCAATTCTTGCTCCAGTTGGTCTTACTGAAGAGGAAAATAAGGAAGTTATGTCTAAAACTCCAAGAAAAACCTGGGGAGGAGCAATGTCTATTGCAAACGGAGTAGATTTTTTGCTGAAAGAAGACTTTGTCACAGGATTAATCCTTCCAATTGACGGTGGAAGAACTATTGACTAGAGCCGAAGAGAGGACTTGAACCTCCGACCTTTCCCTTACGAAGGGACTGCTCTACCACTGAGCTACTTCGGCACAAAAGTATTTTACAATTTAAATGGATAAAAAACAAAAAGTTCAAGAAATTATTAAGCGATTATATAAAATCTATCCTCATCCTAAAATTGCCTTAAAATTTAAAAATCCTTTTGAGCTTTTAATTGCAACTATTCTTTCTGCTCAAGCTACTGATGTTTCTGTAAATCTGTCTACTCCTGAGCTTTTTAAAAAATATCCCAAACCAGAAGATTTAGCTAATGCAGAGATTTCAGATATTGATCAGCTCATTAAAAATATTAACTTTCACTCAAATAAGACTAAAATGATAAAAGGTACAGCACAGATGGTGATAGAGAGGTTCCATGGTAAAGTACCTGATAACATGCAGGATCTGGACTCTCTTCCGGGAGTTGCCAGAAAAACAGCTAATGTTATTTTAGGTTCAGCTTTCGGAAAATCAGAGGGAATCGTGGTTGATACTCACGTAATCAGACTTGCTAATAAACTTAACCTTACAAATTCCGGAGATCCGGTGAAAATCGAACAGGATTTAATGGAAATTGTGCCAAAAAATGAATGGATTAACTTTCCCTTAATGCTTATTGCTCACGGCCGTGATATCTGCAGCGCCAGACCTCATACATGCGAAGGCTGTCCATTAGGAAACTTATGTCCAGA
>CAYIDT010000050.1:0-3931 GCA_964362265.1 uncultured Gammaproteobacteria bacterium
GATAAACTTCCTTGGGGGGAGCCTCCGGAGAGGGGAGAGGAATTTGGATTAGGATTGGTTGGTTTTCCTTCTAAAACATTTTTAACTTCTTGAACAACTTGATCGGGGGTATAGGAAGATTTAATCAGATAAGCAGATACCCCAAGCTCAAAGCCTTCTTTAATGACTGATTCTTGCCCAAGATTTGTTAAAAGTATAACTGGCATATTAAAGCCTGGATTTTTCAATTTGAATTGCCGATACATTTGTAAACCGTTCATTCCTGGAAGCATAATATCCAGTAGCATTAGATCAAAAGATCCTTGAACTAGGGTTTGTAAACCTTCTTCTGCTGTTGCCACAGCTTTAACAAAAAATCCGGCTCGGGAAATTTGTCTTGCATAAAGTTCGCGGATGAGCTGCTCATCTTCAACAATTAGTATCTTTTTTTGCACTGGATCCATAAATTAAGTATACTATTTAGCGGCGCGTTCGTCTAGTGGTCTAGGACATCGGGTTCTCATCCCGAAAATCAGGGGTTCAAATCCCCTACGCGCTACACTTACGTCTTGCTTAATGATTGACAATTAATAAGACTTTATTTAAAATTATTCGAACTTCTTTTAAAATGGCAAAAATAGTAAAGATTTCTAGCAGAAAGAAAGTTTATGTTACTTCAAAAGGTTTAAGTAATATAAAATTCGAGCTTGAGTTTTTAAAAAAGGAAAAAAGGACTGAAGTTGCCCAAAGGTTAAAAACTGCTAGAGAATTTGGAGATTTAGCTGAAAATTCGGAATATGATGCAGCACTTGATGACCAAATTCTGATTGAACGAAGAATATCTAGGCTTGAGGAAATGTTAAAAGAAGCTCAAGTTATAACCAAAGCGCCAAAAACAGATTTCGTGGTAATTGGCTCAACTATTACAATTGAGATGGATGGAGAAGTAGATAAGTTTACGATTGTTGGTAGGGTTGAAGCAGATCCTTCTAAAAAAAGAATTTCTAACGAGTCTCCGGTTGGCGCAGCACTTTTGGGTGCAAAAGTTGGAGAGATTGTTGAGGTAGCAACCCCAATTGTTCGGTATAAATGCAAAGTACTTGAGATAAAATAGAGATTAATGCTTATGTATAAAAAGCCTATTATTTTATTTAATCCTAATCTCCCAAAACTTTCTAAAAATGAAAGAAAGGTTTTGGATTTACTTATTGAAGCTGGAAAATTAATTGTACCGATTTACTTACAGCAAGAAAATAATAAATATCTGGGAGCAAACTTTTATCCGCATGGTATAACCAAGAAAGAAATTGAAAAAGCTGCTATCAAAGATCCATCAATTTTAGACCCTTATACCATTGTTGAAAAAAGGGGAGGAAAATTAATTGCAACCCCGTATCATATCGAATATGAAAAATTACTTAAGCCAGTCTCTGATCAATTATTTAAGGCGGCTCAAATTTCTAATAATAAACCGTTTGCCAACTGTTTGCGTATACAAGCAAAATCGCTTTTAGATGGAAATTATGAAGCAGCAACTATTGCTTGGATGACCTCAAAACATCCATATATTTTAGACTTATGTATAGGGCCAATTGAGCGATATGATGACAAGTTATTTTTTGTTAAAACCTCGTACCAATGTTGGGTTGGAGTGTTAGATAAAAATAATACCGAGCGAATTGTCAAGTATAAAGATATTATCCTCTCTTCAAGAAGGAAAGTTTTAATGCCTTCGGAAAAAGTTGATTATTATGATAAGGTTCAAGTTAGAGTTGATGAAACCTTAATTTTTTCAGGGCTTATCGCAAGAACTATGTTTATAGGAGTAAATCTTCCTAATAATGTTAATTTAATGGAGGAGTATGGATCAGAGATAACTGTTTTCAAACAAACTAATGCATATCGTTTCAAAAATTATGTTTGGCCTGCATTCAATAAGATTTTTTCTTCTGAATTTAAAAAACTGTTTACTTCAGAAGATATTGAAAATGGGCATCTATATCAAGTAGTACTGCATGAGCTAGCACATACGTATTTACGCTATAGAAACTCAGAGAAAAATTTGCAGGATTTATTTCCTATCATAGATGAACTGGGTGCATCAGTTATGGGTATAAAAGTTTGCGGATCGCTTATTCTAAAAGACATTATGACTCAAAAACAGCTTGAGTCAATAATGATTGCATTTATGGCAAGGAATTTTAACTTAATTTTAAATGAAAAAAACGAAAAATCAAAATATCATTATATGGTTGGAGGTACAATTTTCCTAAACTATCTTTTGGAGTCAGGTGCTGTAAAAGAGGCAGGAGGTATATCTTGGCCTAATTTTATGAAAATGTTTGTATCTTTAGATGAACTGGCATCAATTTTAGAAAGACTTCTTTCGCAAGGAACCAGAGAAGATGCTGAGATTTTTATTAAGAGGTATGGGAATATAGATAAACTTCAAAGGTTTAAAAAAGCTTCGCAGTAGGCTATACTTTAGGCATGGCTTTAGAAAATCTACAAAGGCAGCGTTTAAAGAAACTTAGGAACCTAAAAAGACTTGGGATTAATCCTTATCCATCTAAATTTGATCGGAAACAAGAGATTGCCGAGGCTCTAAAGATGATGGGTAAAAAAGTGTCGGTTGCTGGAAGGATTAGATCGCTTCGTCCTCATGGAAAAATAACCTTTGCTGATATTGAAGATGCTTCTGGTAAAATCCAGCTTCTATTTAGACAAGATCCACTAAAAGGGGAAAAGTATGATCTTTTGCCAAATTTGGATATTGGAGATTTTTTGGGAGTTGTTGGAGAGGTAGTTAAAACCCAAGCAGGTGAGATAACAGTTGATATAGATGATTTCTCGGTTTTGGCAAAAAGTTTAAGACCACTTCCTTCCGAATGGTATGGTCTTGAGGATATTGAAGAAAGATATCGTCAAAGATATGTGGATTTAATAATTAATCCGGAAGTTAAAAAAGTTTTTGAAATAAGAAGTAAGGTAATGATTTTAATAAGAAAGTTTATGGAGAGTAAAGGATTTATTGAAGTAGAAACTCCAACTTTGCAGCCTATTTATGGTGGCGCAACCGCTAAGCCATTTACTACTCATCATAATGCGCTAGACTCCAAATTCTATCTTCGGATTGCTGATGAACTTTATCTAAAGAGATTGATAGTGGGTGGTTTTGAAAAAGTCTTTGAAATTTGTAAAGACTTTAGAAATGAGGGTATAGATAAACAGCATATGCCGGAATTTACTATGATTGAATTTTATTGGGCTTATGCTGATTACCATGATTTAATTGGTTTTACAGAAGAATTCGTTTCAACAATTATTAAGGAAATTTTTGGTGGTTACAAATTTGAATACGAAGGAGTGGGGCTTAATTTTAAACCGCCGTTTAGAAGGGTAACATTTAACCAACTGGTTAAGGAAAATTGTGGAATTGATTTGGATAAAATTAAAACTGAAGAAAAGTTATTAAAAGCAATTAAGGGAAAAAAGATTAAATTAGAGCTCAAAGGAGTTGTGGGGTATGGACCTTTGTGTGATGAACTTTATAAAAAGGTTGCCAGGGTAAAAATTACTCAACCGGTTTTGGTAATGGATTATCCCTCCGACATGAAACCTTTGGCAAAAAGAAAGACAAATGATCCAACCAAATCAGAAAGTTTACAGCTTGTTTGTATGAATATGGAATTAACCAATTCATATAATGAGTTAAATGATCCAATTCTACAAAAGCAACTTTGGCAGGAACAAATGAAACTGGCTAAAAAGGGATTTGAAGAACATCAAGTTTTAGATCAAGATTATATTAGGGCGCTGGAGTATGGAATGCCTCCAACAGCCGGCTGGGCAATTGGAATTGATAGATTTGTGGCACTTTTAACCAATCAACATACTATAAAAGATGTGATATTATTTCCTACATTAAAACCAGAGAAGAAGGGGAAGATAA
>CAYIDT010000051.1:0-3928 GCA_964362265.1 uncultured Gammaproteobacteria bacterium
GGCATTTTTTGTATTTTTTTCCACTTCCACAGTAGCAGGGATCATTGCGGCCGAGTTTTCCATGAGGTTTATTAAGCTGGCCCGCTGAACCATAAGTTTCCTGGCCAATAACTTGTCCGCCCCGTTCGATTGTAACTTTAGTTTCACCCACTGATTCCTGTTCTAAACTAATATCAACCTCAGGCCTGGTTTCTATTCCTTGAGGCATTCTTTGAACCTGAGTCTGTTCCTGAATAGCTACTTTAAAAATTCGATGGACAATTTCATAATCTATTTCTGCCATTAACTTTTCAAAAAGCTCAAAAGATTCTTTTTTATACTCAACAAGAGGATCTCTCCCTGCATAACCCCGAAGACCAATACCTGCCCTTAAATCATCCATAGTGTCCAGATGCGCCATCCAAAGCTGATCTATTGTTGTCAAATATGTAAAAACCTCCATTTGCCTGGCAACTTCACTACCAACCTGATTCTCTCGCTCTTCATAAAGCTTTTTGGAAAGATCTGTTAAAAGGTTAGCAGCCTCATCCGTAGTAGCCAAATTCTTAATTTGACTACTCAGCTGTTTTTTGCTCTCCGGATCAAAAGGTATTATGTTTGAAAATTCTTCAACCAGGCCATCTGTATCTAATTGCCCCTCTATATTTAAGTTCAAAACAGCCCTAGATATTACATTTGCCGCTTTGCTTTGAATCTCCTCTTTTAAAGCAGCATCGCCTTTTTCTGCAGACCCCAAAACCTCCCTCCTCACCCCATAAATAATTTGCCTTTGTTGATTCATCACATCATCATATTCAAGAGTATGTTTTCTAATATCAAAATTATGGCCTTCGACTTTTTTCTGAGCACCTTCTATTGCCCGAGAAACCATTTGATGCTCAATTGGAGTATCTTCAGGCATTTTCAAAAAATTCATCACCTTGGCTACTTGATCCCCGCCAAAAATTCTCATCAAATCATCTTCCAAAGAAACAAAAAATCTGGTTTCTCCAGGATCTCCCTGTCTTCCAGATCTACCCCGAAGTTGATTATCAATCCGACGGCTTTCATGCCTCTCAGTCCCCAAAACAAACAAACCCCCAAGTTTATCAACATTTTTGCCAAGTTTTATATCCACACCTCGACCTGCCATATTAGTGGCCACAGTCACAGCTCCCCGCTCACCAGCTTTTGAGATAATCTCTGCTTCTTTTTCATGATTTTTAGCATTTAGTAGAGCATGGGAAATGCCTTTTCGTTTTAAAAGTTCAGATAAAAACTCATTTTTTTCAATTGAGGTTGTACCAATTAAAATAGGTTGGCCTTTTTCATGAAGCTGTTCAACTAAATTTGCCACAGCCGTATATTTACCCGTTTGGATTTTATAGATCACATCCGGATGATCAATCCTTACCATCGGTTTATTAGTGGGTATTACTACAACATCAAGTTTATAAATTTTGTGGAATTCTTCCGCTTCAGTAACAGCAGTTCCTGTCATACCAGATAGTTTTTCATACATCCTGAAGTAATTTTGCAGCGAAATTGTGGCCAAGGTTTGAGATTCTTGCTGAACAGTTACTGCTTCTTTGGCCTCAATTGCCTGATGCAAACCTTCAGAGTAGCGCCGGCCATACATTAACCTTCCTGTAAACTCATCAACAATAATTACTTCTCCGTCCTTTACAACATAATCCTTATCTTTTTGGAACAGTGCCCGTGCTTTAAGCGACTCTTCCAGATGATGCAGAGTTGAAAAATCTTTTTCATATAAATTATCAACTTTGAGGATCTTTTCAATTTTTAAGACGCCTAATTCAGTAAGATGGGCTGTTTTTAATTTTTCATCAATTACATAATCTGTTTCCGGATTTAATTCGTTTACCAGTTTGGCAAATTCGTGATATTTCTCAGTAGACTCTTGGGCAGGAGCAGAAATTATAAGTGGAGTCCTTGCCTCATCAATCAAAATTGAATCAACCTCATCAACAACAGCAAAAAAATGACCTCGCTGAGATTGATCAGAGAGCTTCCATACCATATTATCCCGCAAATAATCAAAACCAAATTCATTATTTGTGCCATATGTAATATCTGCCTCATAAGCTTCCTTTCTAGAGATCGGGCGAAGATGCTGTAATCTTTTATCATCATGGAATAAATCTTTGTGTTTTGGATCGAAAATAAATTGTTCGTCATGCACAATACAGGCAACTGTTGCACCGAGTGCACTATAGATTGGCCCCATCCAACCGCAATCTCTTTTAGCTAAATAATCATTAACTGTGACAAGATGAACTCCTTTCCCTACGATAGCATTTAAAAAAAGAGTGGGGGAGGCAGATAAAGTTTTTCCCTCTCCAGTTTTTTGTTCAGCGATTTTACCTTGATGTAAGGTAGCAGCAGCCATCAGCTGAACATCAAAATGCCTCTCACCAATGGTCCTCTTGGCAGCTTCCCTGACAGTGGCAAAAACCTCGCTCATGAGCTCATCCAAAGTTTCACCTTTTTCAAACCTACCTTTAAACTCAACAAATTTACTCTTTAATTGTACAGAAGTAAATCTTGAAGTTTTTTTTTCGAGTCTTTGAATTTCCTCAATTAAGGGTTTTAACTTGTTAATCTCTCTATCGTTTGAGTCTAGAAGTTTCCCCAAAAAACCTAACATTTTATGTATTATACCATTGACAAATGCTCTATTTTTCTTTTACACTAAACTCACTGTCTATGAATCCGCAAGATCCTGACCCAAATAATCCTCCGCCAAGTGGCGAATTAACTCCCGGAGTCCAGCCAGATCTTTCTTCAGTGCTTCAATCAGATCCACCTGTCACACCTACCCCTCCTCCACCTGCACCCGATCTATCTCAACCAACAACCATGTTCCAGCCTTCTCCTCCACAACCACCTACTTCCCAACCTCCAGTTCCGATACAACCGGAGCCAGTTTCTTCTTCATTTGATTGGTCCTCTCCTGCAACACAACCCCCAACTCAAAGCTGGGCTAATCCTGTACAGCCTGAACCAATTATGCCCCAAGGGGAACCTCCTACGCCAACTTTTACCCCGCCTGAGGCTCAAACTTACAATACTATACCTGATGCCCCCTCACCAACCGAAAGCGCTCCTGTGCAACCTGAAACTGCCCCTACTGATCTTTCTCAGCTGGCAACTCAAATGCCAGAAACTCCACCTACATTTGCGCCTCCTGTATCTCAACCTGAAACGCTGGTTACATCCCCTGGTGGTTTAAATGGAGGGATTGATGTTCCAAATATTCCAATGGAGAGTGGGGGAGGAATACCAAAATGGGTTATTGGGCTGGCTTTGGGGCTAGTAATTGTGGTCGCAGGAACCTCAGCTTACTTTATTTTAGGAATAGGGAAGAACACTCCGGATGCTCAAAGCCTTCCGGCAACAACCCAAGATCAGCAAACTTTAACAGAACCTCCTCAACAGCTTCCGCCACAACCTCTACCAGCTACATCTTCAGCCAGTTTTGGCCAATTTGGATCAAGTGGAACAAGTACAACCCCGGCTGCTACCTCAGCAGCAGAGCTCCTTCGCCAAAGGCAGGGAAGGTAAGTTTACTTAGGCCTGATTTCTGAAAAGTTAGTGTATTTTTGCAAAATTTCTGGAATTTTTACAGATCCATCCTCAGCTTGAAAATTTTCCAGCAGGGCAATTAAAATCCTGGGAGAGGCAATTGCAGTATTATTTAAAGCATGGCAGAATTTAATCTGCCCATCTTTATCACGGTATTTAATCTTTAACCTTCTGGTTTGAAAATCCAAAACTATGGAGTTTGAATGAGTTTCACCATAACCCTCGCGAGACGGCATCCAGGTTTCTATATCATAAGTTAAGGCTGCCTTTTTCCCCATATCCTCAGATGAAAGTACAACCACCTGGTAGGGGAGACCGAGCTCCTGTAAAATTTCTTCGCTAT
>CAYIDT010000052.1:0-2076 GCA_964362265.1 uncultured Gammaproteobacteria bacterium
GAGAAAAAGGTTATGAGTATGTATACAGATCCCAAAAGGATACATGCAGATGATCCGGGGACAGTTGAAGGAAATCCAGTTTTTATTTATCTGGATGCATTTGGTGATGAAGAAAATCAAACTGAAATTGCAAGTCTGAAAGAGCGCTATAAGGCTGGCCAAGTGGGGGATATTGAGGTAAAAAAGTACCTGGCTAAAATCCTTAATAATTTCCTGGATCCAATCAGAAAAAGACGGGCAGAATTAGAAAAAGATCCTGATTTGGTGGATAAAATTTTGCGGGAAGGAACTGAGAAAGCTAGAAAAGAAGCACAAAAAACCCTGGCTGAAGTAAAAAAGGTTATGAAGTTGGATTATTTTAATGATTGATTTTTGTTTAACAATGTTATACAATGAAAATTAGAAATTTGATTTGGAACGAGTGGAATACAGAGCATGCTACAAGACATGGTATTACTCAAGATGAGATAGAAGAAGTTTGTTTTAGCAGGAATTTCAATATAAAAAGCGGTAAAAGTAAAGTAGCAGTTTGGGGTCAAGCTGAAAGCGGCCGTTACATACTGGTAATACTTGGAGTTAGAGAGTATGGAGATTATTATCCTATCTCAGCCAGAGAAATGGATGAAAGAGAAAAAAGGAGCTATAGAAAATGGGTAAAAAGATAACTTTAAAAGGAAAGAAAATACCAAAATTTAAATCCTATGAAGAAGAGGCTGATTTTTGGGATACTCATAGTCCACTCGATTACGGAACCTGGAAAGAAGTTAAGCTTGAGGTTGCTAAACCGCTGGTACACATTTTAGGCATAAGATTGGATGCTAAAACAATTGATTTGCTGGCTAAATTGGGCAGTGGAATGGGAGTTGGTCCATCAACTTTAGTGAGGATGTGGATTATGGAAAAATTAAAAACATATTCAAAGAAATCTGGCAGCCCGAAAGATATATCTCAGGCAGTTCTTCATAGAATCTCCAAACCTAAATGATTTCATTTGATGAATTTTCCAAATTGGAATTAAAAGTGGGAACTGTAATGGAAGCGGAAGATGTGGAGGGAAGTGAAAAGTTGATTAAGCTGATGGTGGATTTGGGAGAGGATCAACCAAGACAAATTCTGGTAGGGGTCAAGCAGTGGTATAAACCTTCTGATTTAGCGGGTAAACAGGTAGTGGTGGTAGCCAATTTGGAACCTAGAATGATGATGGGTTTGCAGTCTCAGGGAATGATGCTGGCAGCAGACAGTAAAGATGGCCCTGTATTTCTGACAGTACCCAAACAAGTTCCTGCAGGTATAAAAATCCGTTAAGTAGTATAATATCCCTAATGAAAAAAACAGCACAGGAAATCCAGGATGAAATTTTTAAAAAATGTCTGTTAATCAAAAAATTAAATTGGGTTCAAATTTGTGGAGATTAGCTAAAAGTTTAGATAGTGATAAAATAGATTTTAGAATCAATGGATCCACAGCACCTTTTGGTAAAAATAGCTAAAATTTTAGACTCATTAAAAATTCCTTATCTGGTTACAGGAGGTATGGCAGTTTATGTTTGGGGCAGACCGCGATTTACTGCTGATATAGATTTAATAGCCGAATTAAAAAAAGAAGATGTCAAAATATTGGTTAAGGTTCTTATTAAAGAAGGTTACATAGATGAAGACGCAGTAAGGGAGGCTATAACTTATCAAAGTGAATTCAATTTTATTGACCACAAAGAGGGTATTAAAGTTGACTTTTGGATATTAAAAGATGATGCGTTTAATAGGTCCAGATTTCAAAGAAGGGTAGATAAAAAGGTCTTAAATCAAAATGTTTATTTTATTTCAGCTGAAGATTTGATTTTGGCAAAACTTTTATGGTTTAAGGAAAGCCAATCCTACAGACATTTGGAAGATATACGGTCAATTTTAGAGATGCAAAAGAAAAAAATTGACTTTGATTATTTAAGAAACTGGGCAAAAACCCATAAAACCCTGGGAGTTTTAGAAGAGGTAATGAATTTAATATGATAGCCATTAACGATTTTTCTAAATTAGAATTGCGAGTGGGTGTAAAAATTCGCTAAATGTGGTAAAATTG
>CAYIDT010000052.1:2086-3680 GCA_964362265.1 uncultured Gammaproteobacteria bacterium
AAAATCTTTTTCAAAAAAATCTAAAAAATCAGGAGATTCTCCTCAGGCATTTCTTCACACACTAGCTGTTCAAAATTTAGGTAGAAAATCAAAAAAGCCATGAAGCTAGATTATTTCTTATGATTTCGTTTGAGGATTTTTCTAAATTAGAATTGCGAGTGGGTGTAAAAATCCGCTAAATGTGGTAAAATTGCTTTCACTTGTAGTGAGCAAGTCGAACTATGGCAAATGGCAGAAGAAATTCAAACCTACCTCAGGATAAATTGCTAGGAGTCTTAAAGGGGGTGGCTGCTTATATTTTAATAGCCGCAGCTGCCTTAATTTTTTTCTATAATATTTCCAATGGAGTTCCAAATCCTGAAAATGAAGTCCCGATTTCTAAAATCATTATTGATATAAAGGAGAGTAAAGTTGAGAAAATCTCGCTTGAGGGGGATAGGATTAATGCCAAACTCAAAAACGAGGATAAAATTGTAGCTTCCAGAAAAGAACCAGGAGAGTCAATCTACAAAATTCTTGAATCCTCGGGAGTAGATCCGAAAACAGTGACCATAGAGGTGAAAGATTTGTCTTTAAGAGAGGCTTGGACTTCGGTCTTGGGGGCAATTTTACCTATTGTTTTTATGCTTGGGTTATTTTTTTTGATTTTCCGCCAGGCCAAAGATGCAGGACAGGGAATTTTTTCTTTTGCTCAGAGCCGGGCCCGTCTTTTTACTAAAGATCAGCCTCAAGCCAAATTTTCCGATGTAGCAGGCTTGCCTGAAGCTAAAAAAGAACTTGAAGAAATAGTGGACTTTTTAAAAAGCCCGGGGAAATATAAAGAAATTGGGGCCAGAACCCCAAAAGGTGTGCTTTTAGTAGGCCCCCCGGGATGTGGCAAAACTCTTCTTGCAAGAAGTGTGGCCGGGGAGGCTAATGTACCGTTTTTTTCAATTGCCGGATCTGAATTTATGGAAATGCTGGTTGGAGTTGGAGCAGCTCGGGTTAGGGACATGTTTGCAACTGCCAAAAAGAGCGCTCCTGCTATTATTTTTATTGATGAAATTGAATCTATTGGAAGGATGCGAGGATTTGGCATGAGCACAGGCCATGATGAAAGGGAACAGACCCTAAACCAGATTCTGGTTGAGATGGACGGATTTGCCGCGAATGAATCTGTTATTGTGGTCGGGGCTACCAATCGCCCGGATCTCCTGGATCCGGCCTTGGTCAGACCAGGTAGGTTTGACAGAAGAGTTGTGGTTGGCCTTCCTGATTTGGAAGAGAGAAAAGCCATAATAGAGCTTCATATGAAAGGAAAGCCATTTACAAAGGATGTAAATATCGAGAGACTGGCGCGGCGAACTGTTGGATTTTCCGGAGCAGACCTGAGTAATATGTTAAATGAGGCAGCTATCTTGGCGGCGCGAGAGGGTAAGAAAGCAATTGACAATAAAGATCTGGAAGAGGCTGCAACCAAAGTTAAGCTTGGGCCCCAGCGAAAAAGAATGCAAACTGATTTTGATAGGAAACTTTCTGCTTTCCATGAAGCAGGTCATGCTGTAGTTGGGCACAGTTTGCCAACTATTGATCCTGTTCATCGGATAACAATTGT
>CAYIDT010000053.1:0-3660 GCA_964362265.1 uncultured Gammaproteobacteria bacterium
AACTTCTCCCTTGCATCTGAACTAAATTTCAACATCTTCGCCATATTTTTATCCTTCCAAAATTGCCATTAAATCATCAAATTTAACTAATTTAAGCTCTTTTCCTTCCAGCTTTATTTCATCCCCGCCCCATTTTTTATAAACTACTTTATCCCCAACTTTTACCGGACACTTCATTACTTTCCCACCTTCCATAACCATATCATCTCCACAGGCTACTACTTTTCCCTGGGCTGGTTTTTCCTGAGCACTCTCAGGCAAAATAATCCCAAAGGAAGTTTTAGTTTCTGCTTCCTGGGGTTCAATTAATACATAACCCATTAGGGGTTTCACGGATAATTTAGAAGTTGCATTCTTTTTTGGTCTTGGCATAACATCGGGCAGAATTGTTCCATATTATATGCAAATTAGCAGGGTTTGTCAACCCTTCAACAAGTTCAGGGTTGACCCTGAGCGAAGCCGAATGGGTCAAGAGGTGCCAAAATGTAACCAACCTTACATAAATTAGTTACATTCTGTGTTAATGTATTGTTAATTATGGCAGGCGGACTCTTGCTAAATCCTTTGCCCTTTTTCAAAATTAAAAAAAAGTCAAGGGATAAGAAAAAGATAGCAGCGTTTCCTCAAATTAAACCCGCAAGGCGTTCATTTTTCTGGTATAACGAACTTCTTAAAACCTGGTAAAATACCCAAGGTCTTTCAAAGAAGATTCTTATATTTTGCCAATACTTGTTGAACTTTGGGTTGCAAAATCTTTAGCGCATCCTCCGGAGGGCTTCCTCCCAAAACAGAATCAATCGCTTCTTTCCAAAAAGATACCATCTCGTCATTTATCCCAGAATCAGCTACTGCAGAGTTTAAATACCAGGATTTATAGTAATAACCCTGGGAAACAAAAGGCATCACTAATGGGTCTGTAACCGAACTTGCCATATCTATCCTTGCGGGAGGTACTCCTAAACTTAGAATCACTTCCTTTTGGGTTAAAAATTTCACAAATTCCCAAGCTTCACGCTGATGTTTCGAATTTTTAGAAACCGCTTCTACCCAAAATGAAGCCCAACCAACTTGACCGCCGGGAAGTTGAGGTACAGGAACTACACCAAACTTTAAGCTCGGATTTAAAGTTTTTATTGCCGCAACTTGTTCAAACTTACCAAAATAAAAAGCCAAGTTCGAAGAAGTAAACATTTGGGTTGACCCCTGTAAACTTTGGTCCCAGGTTTTCCTCCTTGGATCAATTATAAAACTAGTATAAAATTTTAAAATCTCAGCAGACTTCGACCCAAAGGGAGAAGAAAGATTAACCCCTGGCTGCTGTAAAAGTAAAAGCCCTAAAATTTCCGACCAAAAATCAACATTGTTAGTTGTACCAATTGCCGCTCCGGCAGTTTTAATTTGACCACCATCTTTAACTGTTACTTTAGATGATACATCTAAAAAATCCTGCCATGACTTGGGTGGAGTTACCCCTGCTGCTTTTAAAATATCCTCATTATAAAAAAGCGCCAATCCATTGATTTCTGAAGGGAGGGCATAGATTTGACCATTTACCACAAGGCTATCTCTTGCCACAGGATAAAATGTGGCTGAAAACTCATCCAAATCTATTAAGGTTTTGGGTGCAGGAGCTAAATCCAATGCAAAAAGCGGCAGCCAAGAATTATTAATCTGGAGTATATCAGGGCCACTACCCTCTCTGAGTTGGGTTTGTACCCTTGTTCTGTAAAAAGTTTTTGATTGAGGAGTATAGGTAACCTTAATATTGGGATGGAGCTTTTTAAACTCCGGAATAATTAGTCTTATTTTTTCTTCATCCCAAAAACCCCAATAGTTTAATTGAATCAAGCCTTGCTCTTTTGGAGTTTTATTTAAAAAGACCGGCCCTAGCTGCCAAAATGCGAGACCTACTATTATAATAGCCACTATTACACTCGGGATCACTATTTTCATTGTTTAAATTATTTCAATTATATCGTAATACGAGTAAAATATGACCATGGCAAAACAAAAATCGAAAATTTCGGTTTTTCTTATCCTCTTAATTTTGTCATCACTAATTATACTTTTTGAGCTTATTTTTGCTGATAAATTCTTCCCCAGAATCTTTATAGGGAATACTCATTTAATGCTTTTAACAAAACAGGGTGGACAAAAAATGCTTGCTAAAAAATATGAAGACCGCAGTAATAAGCGCATTGAGCTAACTTTCAATGGGAAAAAATATAATATCGATCTATCCATAACATCTACCAGAGTTGATTATGCCCAAAGTTTGGATGATGCATACAGTCTGGGGAGAACAGGCAGTATTCTTGAGCGTTTAGAGCAGCAGCTGAAAACTGCTTTCTTTGGTGTAGTGCTTGTACCTACTGTTGCGCTTGAAGTTGATTCTCAGTTAGAAGTAATAGAAAAAGCTATATACATTGCCCCAAAAAATGCAACTCTTACATTTAATGAATCAGTAGATGCTACCTCTGCTGCAAAAATCCAAATAGAAAATGGCCGGGTTGGTTTGGAGCTAGACCGTGAAAACCTACAAAAGGACTTGATAAATTTTATAGTCTTTGACAAAAAACCAGCTAATCTACCAGCAAAAATTGTTGAACCTCAAATTTCAAATGAGGACGTTCTGACTGCGAAACGGTTTTTAGATGAAGTAGTACAAGAACCAATTCAGCTTAATTTTAATGCTTCGTCGTGGGTAATTGATGCCAAAACTTTAATTACTCTTTTAGACTTAAAAGCAACCGGTGGCCAAATTATAGATTCAAATAAACTAGCAAGTTTTATTAAAGACTTAGCCGGAAAAATCGACCAGCCGGTAATTGAGGCTCAATTTAATTTTGACGAAGCCTCAAGGAAAGTAACAATCTTTAAGCCTGCCCAAGAAGGAAGAATGCTACATCAGGAAAAAACTGCAACCCTTATTATGCTTGCTTTAAAGCAGGAGCGCTCAAAAACCATTAGCTTACCTGTTGAAAAAACTGAGGCCAAGATAAAAAACGAGCAAGTTAATAATTTAGGCATTAAAGAACTATTGGGGCGAGGTATTTCCAATTTTGCCGGATCTATCCCTAATAGAATTTATAATTTATCCCTAGCTGCATCCCGAATTAATGGGGTCTTAGTCCCACCAGGAGAGGTTTTCTCATTTAATGATCGGGTTGGGGATATTTCAGCTGATTCGGGCTATAAACAAGCTTATGTAATCAAACAGGGTAGAACTGTTTTGGATGATGGGGGAGGAGTTTGTCAGGACTCAAGCACTTTATTTAGGGCGGTCTTAAACTCCGGTCTTCCTGTAATAGCCCGAACAGCTCATGCATACAGGGTTGGATACTACGAACAGGGATTTCCTCCAGGCCTAGATGCAACAGTCTGGGCGCCATCAGTTGATCTTAAATTTAAAAATGACACCTCTGCGCATGTTTTGATTCAAGCTTACGCATCTGGTAACAGCTTATACGTTGATTTATACGGAACCCCTGATGGAAGGGTTACAGTGGTTTCTAGGCCCGTTGTGACAAATCAAAAGCCGCCGCCAGAACCTCTTTATCAGGATGACCCGGAGCTTCCAAAGGGTACTACCAAACAGGTTGACTTTCCAGCCTGGGGAGCAAATGTAACTTTTTCAAGAACTGTAAAAAGGGGCGGGGA
>CAYIDT010000054.1:0-3598 GCA_964362265.1 uncultured Gammaproteobacteria bacterium
ACAAAGCTAACCCTAAAGCCAAAAGAACTATAAAAATAAATGCCTCGAGAGGAGTTGGTGCAGCCTTTGTTTATGGGATTCAGGTAGGTGAAGGCGGTTTGGAGCTGGGAAATAATAATCTAATTAAAGGGACAATTTATTCAAATGGCAGCATAACTATGGGTAATAGTAATACTATCACCGGGGATGGGTGGGTGGCAGCAGGAGTTCCCTCAACTGCCGACCAACAAACAGATTGCCAAACATGCGTTGATTATATTTTCGGAAAAACTGTAGACGGACAGGATAGGCTGGATCTTGCCCAAAGCTTTAGGCCCTCTATAACCGATAAAATAAGAAAAGTTTCCTTAAAGATTAAAAAATTTGGCAGCCCTCCTGATTCAACATTTGTTAGAATTATGGCAGATGATAATGGAGAGCCTAAAAAAAATGATGTCTATGCCACAGGCACCCTTTCTGCCAGTTTGGTCACCACTGATTACGGTTGGATAGATGTGACTTTTTCCACCAACCCCACACTGTCAGCTGGAACAACTTATTGGATGATGATTGATACCTCATCAGATAATGTAAACTACTGGTCTTGGCAAAATGATTTGGCTCAAAGTTATGGAAACGGACAACCTAAATGGTCCCCCAACTGGAGCGTAGGAAATCCTACCTGGAATTCTTTTTCAGGAGACTTATCTTTTAAAGTTTATATGGGAGGAACCATGAATTCGTTACTTTCTGGCAATGGTACCAGGGTACAGGGCAATGTTCATGCCAATACCATAGATAGGTTAATCATAGAAAAAGACGCTTATTATCAGACTATCACTAATTCTACAGTTAGTGGTAGTTCTTGTCCTAACCCTCACTGTCATCCTGGCTCAGAAGATCCTCCACCTAAAACTTTTCCTATATCAGAGGCAAACATCACTGGCTGGAAAAATGAGGCGGCGGCAACAGGTTCAATTTTGCAGCCAGTTTGCGGTTCACCCCTTCCCTGGGGACCCGGAAAATTCACCGGGAATCTGACTTTGGGCAATGCATGTGTCATCAAGATAAAAAGTCCCATTTGGATCACAGGAGATGTTACTATGGGTAATGAAAATAGGTTCACACTGGATTCCTCTTATGGGACAGGTTCCGGGATCATTGTACTAGATGGAAAAGCCATCATGGGAAATCAAAATAAGCTGTTGGGTACTGGGCAAGGAAGTAGTATTTTGGTACTTCTGACAACATATGATTCAAGAACAAATAACAACTCCGCCATCACAATTGGAAATATAGGCAATACAGGGGTTTTTTATGCGGACAAAGGAATTATTGATCCAGGGAATGAGAATAATTTTAAAGAGATAACAGCTTGGAAAATAAAACTGACTAATGAGTCAATAATAGATTATGAAACAGGACTTTCCTCTACTCTTTTTTCATCAGGTCCTTCAGGATCGTTTATCTTGGTTAAGGGAACATATCAGGTAAAATGATATACTAAAATTATGGCCAAAGTTTCGGTTGGTTTAGATATTGGTTTTTCTTCTATTAAAGCAGTTGCCCTTTCTAAAGATGGTGACACTTTCAAGCTTGTTTCTTTGGGGAGTATAAAAACCCCCACTCCTGGCATGAACTCAGATTCAGATTTAGATCTGGAAAATGTGGCAACCTCAATCAAAAAGCTTTTTCAAGCTGCAAGAATTGAGGAAAAAGAAGTTACTGTAGCTCTTCCAGAATCAAAAGTTTTCACAAGAGTAATTGATGATTTGCCCTATCTATCAAATCAAGAACTTTCCCCGGCCATAAGATATGCTTCAGAAGAATTTATTCCGCTTCCAATTACCGAGGTTAATTTAAATTGGCAAGTTTTAATGAGGGCCCAAGATAAAAAAAGCAGGACAGTAGTATTTGTGGTAGCGTCCCCTAAAACAATCATCCAGAAATATATTAAAGTAATAAATATGGCGGGTTTACACCCCAAAGCTTTAGAGACAGAAACAATAGCCGCAACAAGATCCTTGGCAGAGGCTAATCCTTTTTCTCCAACTACATTAATTATTCAAATGGGTGGCACTACAACTGATTTTGCTGTTACCTCAAAAGGTCTTATACTTTTGACTCGCTCAATTTCAACAGGAGGAGCAGCACTTACTCGAGCCATAGCTCAAAGTTTTAATTTTGAAGCGCTGCAAGCAGAAGAGTACAAAAAAGTTTACGGACTCTTGTCTGATCAGCTAGAAGGAAAAGTTTTTGCAACTCTTAAGCCCACAATGGATGTGATTTTGGAGGAAGTAAAAAGAGTAATTCAGGCATATTTAACTAAAAATCCTCAAAACCCGATTAAGCGAGCGGTTTTATCTGGAGGAGGAGCAAAGCTTCCCGGCCTTGTTATTTATATGGCCTCAGGTTTGGGGCTTGAAGTACAGGAAGCTGATCCCTGGTATTTTGTAGCAAAAGACAATAGAGTTAAAGTAAGGCTAGCTCAAGATGCGCCGGCATATTCTGTGGCAGTTGGTTTGGCTCTCAGAGAGGGTTAACATGGAAAAGGTTGCAATTAATTTATTACCTCAAGAGTTTTCGCAAAAACAAAGCGAGCTTAAGAAACTGCGGAGCATTCAAGCTGCTTCTGCCTTGATAATTTTGCTGATGATTTTTTTGGCTTCTGTTACCTTGGCCTTGAGAATAATACAACTTAGGGAGTTTCAGAGAGTTGAGGTAAAGGCTAAAGAGGCAGAAAGTGAGGTTTCTGAACTTAAAGATACAGAAGCCTCTTTAACTATTTTAAAAAACAGAGTAGATATTATCCGTCAAATAAAAAACTTTCCGTCAAAAACAGCTACCTTATTTGATGAAGCTCTAAAGTTAATCCCTGCTGAAATCTTGGTTTCCTCGTCCTCTGTTGACCGAAATGGAATAATTCTTCTTTCCACAATATCCCCCTCCTCTGGCTCTTTGGGAAAACTATTGGGAAATATTTTAGGTACGGAAAAAAGTGAGTTGTTTAAAAAAGTTGAAATTGAAAGTTTGTCTTCGGGGCGGGATGGGGTTTATAGAGCGAATTTTAAAATCCTACCAAAATGAATAGAGAGACTTTAGTCAATTTTTATACTAAATACAGAATTGTTATTTTCCCGCTTTTGGTAGCATTTGCCAGCATCGTTTTAATAGTAACGTTGATTTACCCACACTTTAGGGATTTTTTGGAAGGTCAGGATAAAATAAAAAAGGAAAAGGCAAGGATTTTTAGCTTAGAGGCAAAGGCAGCTGATTTGGAAGAAACTAATGAGAGAGTGGTAAATAAAAACCTTAAAGATGTGCTTTTAGCTCTCCCAACAAGTCAGGATTTTACGTCTTTGGTGGGGATTTTTCAAAAGCTTTCAGTACAAGCTGGAGTTTCTCTTTTATCTTTGCAGCTGGGTTCATCTCAAATTCAAATTCCCGGTGTTTCTGGATTTGCGGTTAAAATGGAAGTAGAAGGAACCCCTTCTGCATTAAGTCTACTCTTATCAAATATAAATAAGACCTCAAGGTCTATGAAAGCTGAGGGTGTGGAGGTTTCAAGGTCTCAAACAGGAGCTTTAAGTGGATTTATTTTGGTTGATATATTTTATGC
>CAYIDT010000055.1:0-2166 GCA_964362265.1 uncultured Gammaproteobacteria bacterium
GCCCGCTTACTACCAGAGGATTCAAACCTCCTCTGGCACCGTAAATGGCCGCAGTTAAACCGGCTGGGCCTGAACCTAAAATGATTAATTTTTCAGCTTTTTTTGCCATGGAGAATAAATATACTAGAAAATAGTCCTGTTGAAAAACCTAAAAACGCTCCCCCTAAAACATCAGATAGCCAATGTTCCCCCAGATAAACTCTACTTAGAGCCATCGTAAATCCAATTGCTAAAAGTGCGGATATTGCCAAAAATTTGTTTAACCCTTTTTTCCAGCTAAACCAAATTATAACCAAAAAAACAGTTAAAATAAAAGTTGTTCTTATCATATGGCCTGAAGGATAGGAAAAATTAGTATGGATATAATATTTAGGAAGGGTGTGTTCAAATATACTTCTATGGAGCAGTACTGGAGGAGCCGGATGAAAAAGTACTAGTTTTCCAAAAATTTCAAGGAATGTGGCCGGAATAACTAAAAGCCATGCCAAAAAAGTTAGAATTCTAAGTTTAACCAGGGCAACAAGAGCCAAAACCCCAATCAAAAGAAGTGTTACCTCTGCGCTTCCTGCAATTGAAAAATAGGAAAAAGATAAGTCAAACTCCCGAGGTATTCGGTCTTGAAGCTTAACTGTTGTATCAAAATCTAATTTTTGCCAAGTTTCTTTGGCAACTGAATAAGAAAATAAAATAAAAAAACCAAAAGTTAAAATAGATAAAAGAAAAAGCGATGATTTAATTTTCGTCACAAACAATATTGTAACATGACCCCAGAACTATTCCACAACTACTGATCCTGTGAGGGATGGGGTTAGGTGGTCATGGTATTTATAAGTTCCGGCTGTGGGGAAAGTGAGCGAAACTTTACCTCCTGCTTGGACATTACCTAAATTAAGGGGTGGATAAACTTGATGGGTTGGATGAACAGCCGAATTGACTGCATGCACAGTGCTATCATCATTCACCCAGGTAACTACCTCCCCTGTTTTAATGGTCACGGCTTTAGGAGAAAAACCACTCTGTGTAATTTTAACTATGGTTGCAGAAACTGTTGCTGAAGGAGAAGTTTCCAAAGGTATTGTTGTAGGGAGGCTAACTTCTACTGTAGCAGGAGATGAAGTTTGCGTTGAAGTTTGAGAAAGGTTTCCTCGCTGAGTAAGGGTATACCCCAACCCTAAAAGAACTAAAACTAAAATAACAGCAATAATAATCCAGTTTCTTGTCATTTTTATTACTATAAAACATTTTTTTAAAAATGTCTAGAGGGTATTTTTTACTACAAACCAAACTACCACAACTCCTAAAAGAAGCGCTACTGTTTCCCAAAAAGCAATTTTTTGATTATCTCTACTGTGAATTTCCGGGATTAAGTTTGCCAAAGCTATATAGATAAAAAAACCGGAAGTTATAGATAAAACTACCGGCAGCAAACCTACAACCTGATCTTTATTAATATAAGCTAAAATTGCACCTGCCATTGACGCTAAAGCACTGCAAAAATTAATCCAAAGTACCTTTTTGCTCGAAACCCCTCTGTGTAGCATTAAACCAAAATCTCCTATTTCCTGAGGTATTTCATGAGCTGCCACAGCCAAAGATGTAACAATCCCTAAGGGGATACTTACCAAAAACGTCGCTGCTATGGCCACCCCATCTATAAAATTGTGTAAAGTATCACCTATAACAATAAGCGGTACTACTTGCCTGCCTTCGTTAGGGTGATCATTATGATGATGGATAAACCTCTCAAGTAGAAAGAAAATTAAAACTCCTACAAGCGCCCAAAGAAATATATTCATTCCCGTACCTTCTGCAGCTTCTTGCGCCTCAGGTAAAAGATCGAGAAAGGCTGTCCCTAATAAGGTTCCTGCAGCAAAAGAAGCTAAAAAGTGAGAGGCTCTAAGAGCAAATTTTTCTCTAGTTAAAAGCAAAACTCCCCCAATTAATGAAACAATACTTCCAAGGAAGCTAAAAATTAGAATATAACCTAAAATAGGCATATTTTAATATTAAATGCACGTTGGTTGTAATGTCAAATCTTGAGCTCGGCCGTATGATCTATATAGAGAACATATATAACAAGTTAAAAGAATGATTATGCAGATAATATAAAGAGAGGTGTTGATCTTTATCTTTTTCAACCCACAATTTATCAAAAGCAATTAGTTT
>CAYIDT010000055.1:2266-3568 GCA_964362265.1 uncultured Gammaproteobacteria bacterium
AACAAAGTAGCATAAGTGCCACCCTGTTTCATAAGCTCGTCATGGCTTCCTGCTTCTTTTATTTTACCCTTATCTATAACGTAAATCTTATCCGCATTTCTTACCGTAGAGAATCTATGAGAGATAATAATTACTGTTTTATCCTTTGATAAACTTTCTACTCTTTCAAAAATCTCTGCTTCAGCTTTCGCATCTATAGAAGCAGTTGGCTCATCCAATACCAAGATTGGTGAATCTCTTAAAAATGCTCTTGCCAATGCCACTTTTTGCCACTGACCTGCAGATAAATCTAAACCACCCTCAAATGTTTTTCCTAACATCTGCTCATACCCTTTGGGTAATTGAGAAGCTACAGAATCTGCCCCAGATAACTTTGCTGCTTTGATAATATCTTTGATATTTTCGGGCTCATAAATTTTGCCAAAATAAATATTATCCTTTAATGGATACTCGTACCTTATAAAATCCTGAAACAAGATTCCGAGAGTTTTATACCAAGTGGGTAAATCCAGTTGCTTTAAATTGATTCCATTGATTAATATTTCACCGTCGTCAACATCATAAAATCGGGCGAGTAGTTTTATAAGTGTAGTTTTCCCCGCCCCATTTTCCCCAACTAGTGCTATCTTTTGTCCAGATTTAATAGTTAGTGAAAAGTTATCTAAGACCTTTTGTTCTGAACCTGGATATGAAAAACTGACATTTCTAAACTCAATAGAGGCTGGCTTCTGAACTTTTATTTTGATTCCCTTGTCTGGTTGAATAACTTTGGGTTTTGTGTCTAGCAACTCAAACATCTCATTAACATATAGACCAGCCTCAAAAAGTGATGAACCATTTCGGAATAGCCCGTTTACTGCATTTTGAAAGTTACCTAATACAGTTGTGAAGTAACTAATATCTCCAATGGAAATTTTCCTTGCTATTGCAGAGAAGATGATAAATATTTCTATGCCTATGTAGACAGCTATGCCAAATAAGTTTAGTACAACATTTGTTCGAAACTGTTTCCTTGCGACTTTTGTATTGTCCTTGACAAACTTGTTGTAAATGTCTTGAAGCTCGGAAAGAAACTTACCTGCTACTTGGAAGATCTTTATTTCCTTTACGCTATATCCACTTTGAATCAGATCGGAAAGATACCAAAACTTCTTTCGATACGGCGAGTTTTGTTGCCATACTCCCCAAGTAATCTTTGCGTAGTTAGTTTGATTTACAAATGTGGGTATTGAAACAAGAAGAAACAGAAAGATCAAAAGCCAATTAAGAGTTGCAATTGCAGCAAGAGCTATAACAAACTGC
>CAYIDT010000056.1:0-3469 GCA_964362265.1 uncultured Gammaproteobacteria bacterium
AAAAACGGGCTATTGACAAAAGTATTGAGATATGAAATACTAAATTAGATAAACCTCGATAGTTGATTTCCCTAAAATTCGAACATGTCTTCTGTTAAAAAAACATTTAAACCAAAAAGTGATCCAGTTTCTGTTGAGGAACTAGTGGGAGAACCGAATAAATCGATCTATCACCCATCGTCAAATTCTGATTATCCGACCTCGCCTCGCTACGCTGGCGAAGCGGGCCGTGATGTTCCAACTGAGGATGTCTCGGGAATGCTTGAAATCATGCCTGAAGGACATGGATTCTTGCGCCCCAATTATATTCCATCACATCGCGATGTTTATATTTCTGCCAGCCAAATCCGTCGTTTTCAACTTAGACCTGGAGATTTTGTAGAAGGAGCAGCAAGACCTCCTAAGGATACAGAGCGCTATTTTGGCCTTTTGCAAGTTAATATTGTAAATGGTGAAGACGCTGAGAAGTTAGTTAATTTAGATGGTAGAGCTAAAAAACGCCCTCGTTTCGAAGATCTAACTGCTATTTATCCAAACAAACACTTAAAATTGGAAACCGGTAAGGTTCCTTTAAGTGCCCGGGTGATTGACCTTGTTGTTCCAATCGGTTTTGGGCAGCGGGGTTTAATTGTTTCTCCTCCAAAAGCTGGTAAAACTACCATACTTAAAGACATTGCCGAAGGCATTGCTAAAAATTTTCCCGATGTAATTTTAATGGCGGTTCTGGTTGGGGAGAGACCTGAGGAGGTAACTGACATTTCAAGATCTATAAAAGGAGATGTGATTGCCAGTAATTTTGATGAGCCGGCTGAGGAACAAACTGCAGCAGCAGAAATAGCGCTTGAGCGGGCCAAAAGACTGGTTGAAGGCGGAAAGGATGTAGTTATTCTTTTGGATTCGATTACAAGACTTGGTAGAGCTTACAATTTGTCTGTACCACCAAGCGGCAGAACTTTGAGTGGTGGATTTGACCCAGTGGCTCTTTATCCACCAAAGCATTTTTTTGGGGCTGCCAGAAACTGTGAAGAAGGTGGATCTTTAACTATCATTGGTACGGCCTTAGTTGATACAGGATCCCGAATGGATGATTTAATTTACGAGGAGTTTAAAGGTACAGGTAATATGGAATTGCATCTGGATAGAAAGCTCTCGGAAAGACGCATCTTTCCGGCCATTGATATTGAGGCCTCAGGCACAAGACAAGAACAGCTTCTCTTTAAAGAAGAGTACTACCAACAGATGATTGTTCTCCGAAGGATGCTTGGGATTTTAGGGGAAAACGAGCGGACAGAAATGTTTCTGGAAAGATTGTCAAAAACAGATTCAAATGAAGAATTTTTAAAGACCCTAAAAGACGTGAAATAATTTGATTCCATCTGTTAAAATGTAACCTGTGAATTCTTTGTCAGATGATTTAAAGGCTCTTATCTCTGCTTTTATTTGGTATTCAAAACGTAAAACCATCTATTTTGGGGCTAGATTTGAAGATTTTAAAAACTTCTGGGTAGAGATTTTAATGTACCGCCGTGGTTCTTTGCAGAAACATGTCTGGCATGGCTCTATGATAAGCTTGGCCTTAGTTGGGATTTTAACTTCAGGAGTTTTTGGAGGGGAAAGTATTTTATCTGCTAGCTATCCAGGAGTTGGCGGACCTGATCCAAGGTTTGTTTCTACTTTTGAACCTATCTCAGAAGGATTCAGTGGTCAGGATATTAATACTCAAGTATCAGTTAAACCACGTTCGGAAATCATTGAAATAAAAGTGGAGGATGGGGACAGCCTTTCTTCTATTGCCAAAAAATTCGGTATTTCAACAGAAACTATTAAGTGGGCTAATAATTTGGATGATATTCACTCGATAAAGCCAGGTCAAACTTTAAAAATTTTGCCTGTTACCGGAGTTTCTCATGAAGTCAGGTCTGGAGATAGTGTTGAATCTGTTTCTAAAAAATATCAAGCAGAGGCGCAGGCCATAGTTGATTTTCCATTTAATGATGTACCTGATGATTTTAAACTTAGAGTAGGTCAAGTCTTGATTGTGCCTGATGGGGTTAAAGAAGATCAGGTCCCATTGAGGCGTCGTCAGCCCCAATATATTGCTTCTGGTCCACAATCTCCTGCATTTGAAGCTTTTGGAGGAGCAAGGTTTGTCTGGCCTGCAGGAGGATCTATTTCACAATACTTTGCCTGGTATCATCCGGGAATTGATATTCCAAATAAAGCCGCTCCGGGCATTGCCGCTTCTGATGGGGGAAAGGTTCTGGTTGCTGGCTGGCCGGATGGAATGGGGTATGGAAACAGAGTAGTTTTGGATCATGAAAATGGGTATACAACTCTTTATGCTCATTTATCCAATGTTTATGTATCTTCTGGAGAAACTGTATCAAGGGGACAAATAATAGGTCAAATGGGATCAACTGGAAGATCAACCGGGATACATTTGCATTTTGAGATTTATTTCAAGGGCGTGGCTGTTAACCCGCTGGCAATATTAAAATGACAAAAACTAAACTTGGTCTAATAGTACTTGCTCTGGTTTTGCTTGTGGCCATATCCTCCAAACTCTTTTCCGGCCCTTTTAAACAAGCTCTAACCTTCTCGTTTTCTTTTCAAAGTGAAAAGCTAAATTCAATAGTTTCTAAAAATACAGGTAAAATTGGCGAGTACACAGTTTATATAGAAGAGCTTGCTCCTGAAGGAGAGATTTATGCTTTGAGATCTTCCGACGCATTTCCTGCGGCATCTTTGTATAAAGTCTACTTACTGGCAGCAGTGCTAAAGAAAATAGAAGATGGTCCTTCGGCAAGCTCAGGATTGAAGATGGAAGATGGAATAAGCGCAAGCAAGAGCCATTTAATAGAGGTTTTGGGGGATCGGGAGTTTGGAATACAGGATTTGCCGGATCAGGTGGAGTTCACTGTTGATGAAGCTCTAACCAGGGTTGGTCGAATTTCAGATAATTTTGCAAGCCTTATGCTGGCTGAGGCAGTTGGATGGGAAAAAATTCAATCCATGGCAGATTCAATGGGCGCAAAAAATACTAAAGTTTACCCCCCACCGGCCGGTGGGGGGCTGATTCAAACTTCAGCTGAGGATATTGCTTTGTTTTTTAAAAAATTGCACAGAAGGGAAATAGTTTCTTCGGCTGTTTCTGAACAAATAATAAAATATCTTTCTTTGAATCAGATAAATGACCGAATCCCAGCCGGGGGCGGGAAGGTTATTCACAAGACAGGGGAACTGCCTAGAGTCAGACATGATGCAGGGATTGTTGATTTGGGTAATGGAAGAGCCTATATTATTGTTTTGATGAGTAAAGATTTGCAGTATGAGGATGAAGGGGTAGAAACTTTAGCTAAAATTTCGAAAGATGTTTATGAGTATTTTAAAAGGAAATAGTATAATTTTAGCATGCGGGCCCGTAGTACACCGGTAGTATAACTCCATGGCATGGAGTAGAAAGGGGTTC
>CAYIDT010000057.1:0-3447 GCA_964362265.1 uncultured Gammaproteobacteria bacterium
ACTCTTTCCCTACACGACGCTCTTCCGATCTTTAATTCTCTTATCGGGATAGATATCACGCCGGATTTTGTAGAAACTTCCTTACAAAGTTTAGGTTTCCACCCCCGGGGTGTCGGCTCAAACTGGGAGGTGACAGTGCCTTATTGGAGGCAGGATTGTAATATAGAAGAAGATTTGATTGAAGAAGTGGCCAGGATGTATGGGTATGAAAAAATTCCCCCAAAGTCATTGGAAGGTAAAGTGCCGCAAAAATTAGACCAGAGCTTGCAGCATCCTATTTATGACTTGAAAGTAGCATTAAAAAATGCCGGTTTAACAGAAGTTCAAACATATTCTTTTTATGGTTCAAAAACGATTAACGATTTACAAATTAAGGTTAATGATTTGGTCAAAGTGTCAAATCCAATTTCTTCTGAAACAGAATACATGCGTGATCAAATTTGGCCAAATCTTTTGGAAGTAGTTGCTAAAAATATAAAGCAAGGCTTTAAAGATATTGCCATTTTTGAAATCGGGAAAGTATACAATCCGGAAAAATACCATTTAGCTATAGCCTTAATGAACGGAAGTGATAATCCTATGTCTGAACTGACCTCTATATCCCGAGGTGTCAAGCTAACACACTCTAATGGTGTGCAGATGGATGACAGGAATTTATTTCATCCAACCAGAGTTACAGAAAATATGGCTGAAGTTCATCCGAGAATCTTAAATAAATTTGGAATTGAAAAAAGAGTAGCTATTTTGGAAATAGAAATTTAAACATTTAAATAGTTAAAATGCAACTGTTACCCCGATTGTTGAAGTATGAGTTTGATCATTTTGGTCTTCCAAAGTTACAGTAATGGTGTGGGAACCTCGATCACCAGCAGGAAACTCAACATGAAGAGCAAAAGGTTCTGAGGTTTGGGATGCCTTTTGTTCGCCGTCTATACTCCATGTAACTTTTTTCACGCCATTTGGGGAATTAACTGATGCCAAAACATCAAACACCCTTGGCACATTGGCACCATTACTGACATTAATAATTTGAATAACTCCACCGGTGCCGGCAGTAAATCCGGGGATGCCGGAACAACCCTTTGTTGCACCAACAAAACGCGCATCAGGAGAAGTTAAAACCCACTCATCAATTCCTTTTTGCCATTTATCAGCCCCTGTTGGATCATCTTCTTTGAGGACTATTACATCTTTATCATCTCCGTCCTCACCATCTCCGGCTAATCTATGAGGATTACTGCGACAAACTTTGGCCCGCTGATAAGCACTAGACTCGGAATTTGGCTCAGTACCTCCAATGAAGTATTCTTTTCTGGTAGGAGAGGTGGAATGAGGCTTTCCCGACATTAATCCATCAACTTCGGCCTGAGCAACTTTTCCCGGCCGCTCAAATGATTCGTTTGGCAAATCCCGCAGCGCCACAGCCATAATCTTATTCCAAACAGGAGAGGCTCCTGTCACCCCTGATGCAATTTTTGGATCCATTACCGAATTATCATTATTTCCTACCCAAACGCCTACAACCCGAGAAGGCGTATACCCTATAGTCCAATTATCTCTTTTTTCATCAGTAGTTCCGGTTTTTACAGCCACTACCTTTCCGGGAATATTTAAAATCGAGTTTGATCCAAAAGCAGCAGTGCGCGCTCCGCTATCCGCTAAAATATCGGAAATTATAAAAGCTACGCCGTCATCCAATACTCCTCTTCCATCACTTTTATTATATTCAAATAAAGTTTTACCCTTGCTATCTTCAACTTTCAAAATAGAAATCGGATCAACTTGTTTGCCTTTATTTGCCAAAACTCCAAAAGCTGAAGTTAGATCCAAGAGCCTCACTTCCCTTCCTCCTAAAGTTAAGGAAAGCCCAACTAAGTTTACATTTTCTTCAGAGGGTTCCCAAGTAGTAAGCCCCATTCTATATCCTAAGTCCAGCACATCTTTTACGCCTACCAAAGCTAACATTTTTACAGCAGGGAGATTATATGAGTTACCCAGGGCAAAACGCACTTGAGTTGGGCCATGAAAACGGCCATCATAATTAACAGGTATATAGCTTGGTTTATTGCCACCGGGGAACTCAGTTTTAACATCATTGATTGTATAATTTGCACTGTAACCTTTTTCCAACCCTTTGGCATAATTTATTGGTTTGGTAGCGCTTCCAGGCTGTCTGAGCGACAGAGCAGCATTTACATTAGGTTCAAATGTGCAAGTTGTAGCTTCCACGCAGTTTTCCGGTTCTGATTTTGCAAAATAATCTTTAGAGCCAACTAAGCTTAAAATTTGGCCTGTTTTTGGATCTATTATAACAGCTGCACCGTTTCCCACTCTTGAACCTTTTAGCTTTTCAATCTCTTGCTTTACTATCTTCTCTGCTTCTTCTTGCATTTTATAATCCAAAGTCGTAGTAACTTTTAACCCTCCTTGTTCAACCAGTCTATCTCCAAATTGCTCTATCAATTTCTCCTTGACATATAAAACAAAATGGGGAGCTTTAAAACCGACTTCATTTTGAGCTGTTCTATATGTAAGTTCCTGCGCTTCTGCCTCTTTTGCTTGACTTGATATGATATATCCATCCTCAACCATTCGCCGCAAAACTTGGCTTTGGCGTATTTTGGAAAGTTCAGGCCTTGATCCATAAGGAGAGTAAACAGAAGGTCGCTGGGGTAATCCTGCCAAAAGCGCTGCTTCTCCAAGCGTCAATTCAAATGTATGCTTTCCAAAATAAAGATTCGCTGCGGCTTCAATGCCATAGGCTGTCCCGCCGTATGGAATTTCATTCAAATACATCTCAAGAATTTGATCTTTTGAATAAACCCTTTCAACTTGGATTGCCAGAATTAGTTCTTTTAACTTACGCGGAAGAGTTCTCTCCCCAGAAAGAAGAGCATTTTTAACTAACTGTTGGGTTAGGGTTGATCCACCCTGAAGCCTTCGGTAAACTGCTAACTCAAACATTGCCCTGGTAATGCCCGCAATAGAAAAACCGGAGTGAGAATAAAAGTCTTTATCTTCAATAGAAATCGTTGCCTGCTTGACATATTCCGGAACATCAGAAAGTTTAATCGGGGTGCGGTTTTGATTTTGATAAATATCATATAAAAGTTCTCCTGTTTTATCATAAATTTTGGTTGCTTGAGCGACATCTCTGTTGGTTAAATCTTGAGGTGAGGGGACTTGAAGGGCAAAAATGATGATGGCCAGTAAAAATAAGGCTATAAAAATTACTACCCCCCAAAGAAAACTTTTGGAAGCAAATGAGAAAAATTTTAATCTTCCTAGTTTAGCTTGTTCTCGCCGAAGGCGGAGTGATCCAAAGCTACTCATATAGAGAAATTATAGCAGAAATGCGGTATAATTTACTCAACCATGGGTGGCAGAACGGTTTATGCAACAGACTGTAAATCTGTGCCAAGTAGGTTCGACTCCTACCCCATGGAC
>CAYIDT010000058.1:0-3410 GCA_964362265.1 uncultured Gammaproteobacteria bacterium
TATGGGTAGCTTCAGTTATCCCTCATTTCTTTTTCTCGCTTAATTTGAAATTAAGCCTAAAAAAAGATAAAATTTGCAGGATGGCTACTGAATTTGAAAGAATCCATCCAGATACAAAACAGATATTTAGGTGGGCCGAGACTAAAGCTCAAGATGCAGATCAAACTGAAATAGATACGACCCACCTTTTACATGCCTGTCTTTTAAATGGGGATATTAGAAATTGGTTAAGAAGTTTTAAATCTATATCTATTGAAACTGCAACTTTACTAGTATCTCTACAAATACCTTTCAAGCCTGAACCTGAACCTTTAACTTTAGAACAATTAGCAGCCGATCCTCTCATGCTTGCACTTATGCAAAGAGGGTTATTTTCCCCAACTCCTGAATATTTGCAAAAACTAGCAGCTAGAGAGCCACGAGATGTTGAAAAGCTTACTGGTAGAGCCATGAATGCAATTAGAATAGGTGTAAATGAGGCATATAGTTTAGATGGTTACTATGTTTATCCAATACATATTTTATCTGGAATAACTCAAGCTGATGAAGCATTAACGGAACATATTTTACTTGGTAGAGGTTTAAATGGAGAGGAATTGAACAACAAGATTGGGACAGAAGAACAAAGAGTACGATTAGCAGAAACCACAGCAAATTTGGAAACATATATGGGTTCTAGAACTGATTTCTTAAAAAAATTAAGTATTGCGAAACAGATTGATAGACTTATCTAGTAATACAAAACTTACAATTCTTTATTGTTCTATTGATTTTTCAATTCCCGCTGGGTATAATTGAACCTAATAATGATTTACAGCTTAAAAATTCCCGCATTTTTGCGCTCCAACCGCTAGCTTCATCCCAAATATTCTGCTAAAATTATCCCATGGGTCAATTTAAACCAGTTTCATCAAAAGCTGATTTCCCTAAACTTGAGGAAGAGTTGGTTAAATATTGGTATAAATTTGGGATTGTAAAAAAATACCTTGAGCGCAACAAAGATGTTGATAAAAAGTTCTCATTTTTAGATGGGCCGATTACTGCTAATAATCCAATGGGTGTACACCACGCCTGGGGAAGAACCTATAAGGATTTATGGCAAAGATTTTATAATATGAGAGGTTTTAAACAAAGGTTCCAAAATGGTTTTGACGAGCAAGGACTTTGGGTTGAGGTGGAAGTTGAAAAAGAGCTAGGGTTAAAAAGTAAAAAAGATATTGAAAACTTAATCCCTGGCGATAAATTTAAATCCTTAGAAAAATTTATTAATCTTTGTAAAGAAAGAGTTAAAAAATATTCTGCCATTCAAACAGAACAATCCAAACGATTGGGTTATTTCATGGATTGGGATCACTCATACCATACTTCATTTGATGAAAACAACTTCGCTATTTGGAATTATCTAAAGATTATTTATGAAAAAGAATGGCTTTATAAAGGTCGTGACAGCGTCCCCTGGTGTCCTAGATGTGGCACTGCTATCTCTCAACATGAAATCGAAACAGAAGGGTATCAACTTCTAACGCACGAATCTATATATTTTAAGTTGCCAATTAAAGGTGGGGATAATGAATACCTTCTTGTTTGGACAACAACTCCCTGGACAATTCCGGCAAATGTTGCAGTGGCAGTTAATCCAAAAGAAATGTATGTAGCTTTTCGAGGTAAAGATGATGAAAAACTTTGGGTAATGGATAAGCGTTTACAGATCCTGAATATGGGAGAGCCTCTAGATAAACGAGTCGGTAAAGAATTAGTAGGTTTAGAATATAACGGCCCTTTTGATGAGTTTCAACTGATCAGGGATTCTCTTAGAGCTTATCATCACAAGGTAATTGATGGAGGGGAAATTGTTACTGAAACAGAAGGAACTGGTTTACTCCATGTAGCTCCCGGTTCGGGCCCGGAGGATTTTCAACTGGGATTAAAAGAAAACCTTCCTGTTATTGCTCTGATTGAGGAGGATGGATCTTATATACCCGGAATGGAAGAATTTACAGGGAAAAACGCAAAAAATAACCCCGAATTAATAATTGAATATTTAAAAGATAAAGATAATGGGAAATTTTTCGTTAAAACAGAAAAATATCAACATCGTTATCCCACCTGTTGGAGATGTAGTACAGAACTTGTTTGGAGAGTAGTTGATGAATGGTATATAGCTATGGACAAAAAAGATGAATCAGGAAAAACCTATAGAGAACAGATGATTGAAGTTGCAAAAAAAATAAATTGGATACCAAAATGGGGTTTGGATCGAGAGCTGGATTGGTTAAAGAATATGCACGACTGGTTGATTTCCAAAAAAAGATATTGGGGTTTGGCTCTACCTATTTGGGAATGTCAGAAATGCGGGAATTTCCAGATTATCAGTAGCAAGGAGGAACTCAAAGCAAAATCCATTGAGGGATGGGAGCGTTTTGAAGGTCATTCTCCACATAGACCTTGGATTGATCAAATAAAGATTAAGTGTAGTAAATGCGATGAATTGGTATTGAGAATTCCGGATGTTGGTAATCCTTGGCTTGATGCAGGAATCGTACCATTTTCTACTCTACCAAAAGACTGGTTCCCGGCAGATTTCGTAAACGAACAATTTGCTGGACAATTCAAAAACTGGTTTTACTCGATGATTGCTATGAGCAGCGTTCTTGCAAATACAAATCCTTTTAAAATTT
This sequence comes from uncultured Gammaproteobacteria bacterium, assembly GCA_964362265.1. GTDB lineage: Bacteria > Patescibacteriota > Microgenomatia > Daviesbacterales > UBA10151 > CAYIDT01. Next base: position 2,679 of record CAYIDT010000058.1, read on the forward strand.
TATTCGGCTATGCAACTGTAAAGGATGATTTGGGGGAGGATATGCACAAGAGTAAGGGTAATGCTATTGAGTTTAATGATGCTGCGGGAAGGATTGGAGCAGATGTAATGAGATGGATGTATATGACGCAAAACCCCGAAATAAACTTAAACTTTGGTTTTAATGCAGCTGCTAATGTCAAAAGAAGGTTTTATTTGATTTTATGGAACTGTTATAAGTTTTTTATAGATTATGCGAATTTCGCTAATTGGAACTGTGAGTTAAAACGGGGGAAATTAACTATTTTAGATAAATGGATTTTGGCTCGTTTAACCGAGGTTGTAGTTTTGGTAAATGATAAATTAGAAAAATATGATGTTTCAACAGCTTCCCGTGCCATTGAGGATTTTGTGGTTAATGATTTTTCAACATGGTATATTCGTAGATCAAGAGGTCGGGTAGGCCCAGAAGCAGATGTAAATGACCGGAATATATGCCTGTCTGTTATGTATGGAATTCTGGTAGCTTTAACAAAGCTCTTAGCTCCATTTATCCCATTTATAACAGAAGAAATGTTTAAGAACTTAACTAAGGATGAATCTGTTCACTTAACTGATTACCCCAGAGGAGATAAGACCTTTCTTAATGATGATTTGGTAAGGGACATGGAGATGGTTAGGGAGATAGCGGAAAAGGTTCATGCAAAAAGAAAAGAGGTAGGAATAAAATTAAGACAACCACTTGTATCCCTTA
>CAYIDT010000059.1:0-3343 GCA_964362265.1 uncultured Gammaproteobacteria bacterium
TTTATCCTGCTGAGAAAATTGCACCTGAACTTGAAGTAGCACTTTGTCCCTCGTGAGCATCCATATTTAAGAGTAATCCTGAATTTTTTGATGTAGAGGTAATTTCCTGATCTTGTTTTTTTTGGAGCGTAGCTTTTATTTCCTCTATTTTTTTAACTCTTAATGCATTGATATGATAAGGATCGCTAATATATTTTTCATCCAGGTCCAAACTTAGATGTAAAGATTTATTTTTTTCTTCAGTAGGCATTGCTCCAATTTCAAGGCGCACCAAATCCTCGATAGCCTGTTCTTGAGTTTGATGATGGACATTTTTTATATCCTGATTTAAGCTTTGGGTCCAACCTCTTTTGTACTCCGCTTCCCATTTTTCTTTATAACTACTTTGCTTATTAAAATTTATTTCTGATTTTCCACCAATTTGAAGATTTTTGCCGTTCTTCCCCCACTCCGTATCAGATTTGATTCCCAAAAAGTCTACAAATAAATCTCCCAGAGCATCCTTGGTAGGGTCAAGTATGATTGTAGGAATATCTAAGAATGCCTTTTGGATAACATCAGGGATTGGGGATGAGGAAAGAGATTGCTCTGTTTCAAAAAAATCTTCCCTTCCGTCATCCATCAAACCCATGACTCCTCTTTGTAAAGTTGAATTAGCCATAATTGCAAGTATAGTTTAACATTTTTTGGTAAAATATTCATGCGCCGGGATGGTGGAATGGTAGACACGCAGGATTTAGGATCCTGTGCCGCAAGGCGTGGAGGTTCAAGTCCTCTTCCCGGCACTTTGGTGGGCTTTATTTTCTAAAGAATCGTCTAAGGGTTTAAGTTCAATTTCCTTCCCATATTTTACTTCCAATGCCTTTTGCAGAAGCCAGTCTGCCAGGGCCGGATTTTTAGGAAGCAAACTTCCGTGCATATAGCAGCCAATGGCATTTTTGTAAATGCAGCCTTCTGTTTTGTCTTCTTCTCCGTTATTGCCATATCCGCTGATAACCCGGCCCAGCGGTTTTGCCTCTTTTCTAAGATAAGTCTTACCGGAATGGTTTTCAAAACCGACTAATTTACCAAACTGCGAATTAATAACTATATTTCCAATCATGCGATCATGACTTGCCACAGTGTAGGCTGGGAATAGCCCAATCCCGGGCAGCTTGTGACCTTTGTGAGGTTTATAATACTGCCCCAAAAGCTGATATCCTCCGCAAATTGCAAGAAGCGGCACCCCTCTTTCAACTTCCTGTTTTATAATTTTTCCCTTACTTAAGGTTAAATCCTTTGCCACCAGTTCCTGCTGCTGATCTTGTCCCCCACCAAAAAAGAAAATATCCGCATCCCCTTTTTTGAGTTTATTACCTACGGAAATATTTTTAACTTCAACTTCAATGTCTCTCCACTCAGCACGCCTTTTCAAGGCAATAATATTGCCCGTATCCCCATAAATATTCATTAAGTCCCCGTAAAGATAGCCAATAATAATTTTCATAGTTGTAATTGTAGCAAACTTTTTGTATTTTAAGTTAAAATTCTTTAATGTCAGTAGAACAGGATTCATCTTTAAGTCAATTTGGGCAAGAAAGGAGATGGCTTTTAAAAGCAGGATTAACTGTCGGTGTTGCTGGGGTAGCCTTTCTTGCAGCTAGAAAGTTTGGTTTAGTGCCTGATATAGAATTCAAAAGTAAGAATCTAGGAATACCAGCAACATTGACCGGAATAATCCCTAATTGTCACCACTTGCCTTATGTAGAGGACCAAGCAGTCCAGGAGAATTTGATTGAAAACATCGAGATGACTGATCCAGTCTGCACCAGAGTTTTTTTAGATGATCGGTTTGAACCCAGACCTGGTGATTACCAACACACGCAAGTTGATAAAGTTGCAAAATTATCCAGAAGAATACAGCTTACTGTTGATTTATTTGATGCATACCCGGCTCTTCATTCATCAAAACCTGAATCTCCATATTTAGTTCCTAAATTAGGGCGAGATATCAGAGAGAAACAGATGGCAATCTTTACAGATCCAGAAATCCGTCATGTCTTAGCCAGAAGACTAAAAGTGGCTGTCCAAGCGTTAAAGGATGAACCAGGAATAAAGGCCTGGGGAGTGGCAAATGAGTTGAATTTGAGAATAAATGATATTACCCGGATGCGGGATCTCCACACAGACTTATTTCAGGAGCTTATTGAGACGATTTTGTCGGTCGATAACTCCAGACCCATTTTTATCGGAATAGATGATCCAAATTTAATTATTGAAGAAAGGTTTACCCGTTACCCTGTTCCAATTATTAACACTATTCATGTTTATCCTTGGCCAAGTCATTTGAAGCTAGTTTATGACTATCGAAGCAAAGAAGATCATTTCTTACCACTTGTTTGTCAGGAGATCGGGTATCCTAGAGCTTATCGTGAAAATGGAAGGTCAGTAATTGTAACACCGGATTATGATCGGACATTATCTCAATTTTCAATTCAGATATTTAACGGCTTATCAAATGATGAGTTACCTGCCATATCGGCTTGGGGACCGTGGAGGATTAGCGCAGGGGATGATCCGCATAATGATGGTTTTGAGATCATACCTGCTAAGATGCCCGAGACTTTAGCTACTTTAGACCATATTGGAGAATCCTTGGTTCGCAGTGTTTAGAGTACTATACTTCCTGCCAATAATGTTTCTTAAGTCCCTGTCTGGCAAGTATTTTCTGAAGTTCCAGCATGGCTGTATATGTGGGAAGGATGAAAAGAGTGCCTTTTAGGCGCTTTCTGGCCTCTCCTAGGGCTTTTTCTAGGTTCGGTTCTATATGTATTCTTTTCGGTTCAAATCCGGCATATTTAAGCCTGATTGCAAGGTCAGTTGCCCTTTTGCCACTGACAATTGTATGATGATTTGGCAGTTTTTCAAACTCAGCGTCCCAGATCCAGGAGATATCTGTGCCATCTGCCAGATTATCATTTAAAGCAATTAAGAGTCTATCTTTTGGCCCAATTTGCGGGGCTAAAGTTTCAAAGACCTGGGTTGCTCCGGCCGGGTTTTTTATCAGGAAAATATACCCAAACGGCAGTTTTTCCACTCTTCCAAAAGCCGGCTGAAAATTAGTTAATGGGGTTATTGGAATATTTAAATAATATGCTGCGGTTATGGCTGCAGCAGCGTTTTGTACATTGTAATTTCCCGGAACAGGGATTGACACCTTACTCTTAAAATTTGCCACTTCTAAGTCAAATGAAGTGCTGTTTAAACCATTTGCTTTAATGTTTTTTACTTTACCAAATTCTTTTGTCTGGCCTTTAAAATAATTTTTCAGTTTAGTTAAATTAGAGTTTACTAAAATTAGAGC
>CAYIDT010000060.1:0-3279 GCA_964362265.1 uncultured Gammaproteobacteria bacterium
TGGAATCCGGAAGAGCTAATCCATCACTGGGATTTCTTAAAAAATTAGCTCAAGCTTTAAACTCTAATCTGGAGATTAGATTTACCAATTTTAAATAAACTTGCTATACTTTACTATGCATCTTTTATACCAAAGGCGTAAGCAAACTCTGAGTTTAGACCGTCAGACAGGAATAATTTGATAAATTCATCCAGTCTGTGTAAGATATCATTGGGTCCACTACCTCTTAACAGCTGGTGGAGTGGCTATTTTTTCCGGTTTTCCAACATCCAAAACTTTAGGTAAATTCTGTTTTTCAAGAGCTGCTGATTGAGTTGCAGCAGGAGGCTGGGTAGTTGAAGGAATCTTTTCCCTAAGCTCTTTTAAGAGATCCGAAGCAACCTGATAATCTTTTGAATCCGGTTTATCCTGCAAAAGTGCAACTAATCTTTCCGCTACTAAAATTCCCTCCTGCAAGCTACCTTTCTCCCGCAGGGCTATAGCCAGATTATACAGCGCATTTCCAAAATCAGGTTTTAGGGATACTGCATCATCAAAAAATCTTACTGCTAGATCATAATTTTTAACTTGGTAATAAACTCCTCCAACAGCAAGCCGCAAAAGCGGATTTAAAGGATCAAGAGTAATTGCCCGGCCATAGCTATCCAGAGAAAATTGCAAAGCATTTTGAGAAACACCTGAAATTTGCCTATAGATTAGTGCCAAAATCTCCCAATTAAGCGCAGAGCGGGGGGAAAGCGCCACAGCAGCTCTGCCTTCTGCAATAGATTGGGATAAAAGTTGCTGGATATTGGTTTTATCAGCATTTGTTAGGGATCCTCCCGGGGAAGCCTCGGCCTGTCCTGAGCCTGCCTGCGGTGAGCTCGTCGAACCCGTCGAAGGATTGGCCTTGGCAGCGATTGCATTAGCCAGAGCAAAGTTAGTTTGAGCTAAATTTACCCTGTATAAATCAACCTGGGGGTTTAATGTTTCAGCTCTAACAAGTTTATTGTAAGAATCAAGGCCCCCTCCCGCAGCAACTGAGCGTAGGGCCTGCCTGTGATAGTACTCACCCAAAGCCAGTTTCCCAAAAAAGTAAAATCCGGCTAAAGATATTATTAAAACAGGTAAAAAGACAATGGCCGGGATTAAAACATGCCTTTCCCTGCTATAGCCTGAAAGCTCAATTACAACTTCGGTTATTTTGGTACCCAGTAAAGATGCAAAAAATAGGCCCAAAATTAGGAATCCTGTAGTCTGGGTTAAAACAGTTTGGGGGGATAGTGCAGAAGTGATTATAAAAGTTAGCCCTGTGATAGAAAGTAACCCTTGCGGAAAAGGATTTTTAAGGTGTTTTATGGCTAGGCCTGCGAATATTACACTAGCCAAAAGATAAACTAAAACCCCTAAACCCCCATTTTCAGCCCATGTTTGCAAATATAAATTATGAGCAGAGTTTATTCTTAAATTCCAAATATCAGTTCGGTTAAATTCAATTGGCTTATATTGAGTAAAATTATAAAGATAAGTTGAAGGCCCGGTCCCCAGAATTGGGGAATCCCGGAAAGCTGAAGCGGAAATTTTCCAGGAAATTAAAAAAGGAAGTTGAATATCTTTTTGATAAGTTTGGGAAAATTTACCCAGCTCGGTTTTATCCCGAAGCGTTGGGGTATAGATTAGGGCTCCTAATATAATAGTTATAATTGTTATAACAGTTATTATGATTATATTTTCCCGGGCAGGCCTGTTATAAAAAATAACTAATCCTGCCCCAATTAAGGCCCCAACCCAGGAAGCCAGGTTGCCGGTTAAGATAATGACAGTAGCAAAGGTAAAACTTGAAACCACCCCTACAGTTTTAGTCCAGTCAGTTGCCCGGGATTTAATTAAATAATAAAGGCTAACAGGTAGCAGGATTGATAAAGTTAAGGCTCCTGCCCAATTATTCCCGGCTAAAGAAAAATTTTGAGATTGGGCAAAGCTAAACGGAAGATAAATTTTAAAATATGAAAGCAGGGAAACTGTAGATAAAATAACCCCACTGGTAAGAAGAGCTTGGAGTATATAATCAATTTTTTGCTTTGTATTAATGTTCCAAACAATCAGGAAATAAAAGAGAATTAAAGTAACTTCAAAAAGGGTACTCCCGTGAACTTTTGGTAAAACCCCAAAAAGAGAAGTATAAGGGCTCGGGGAAAAAATAGTTGATAAAACAGCTAAACTTAAAAAGATGAGCAAAGGTAAATCTAGCGGAGTTTTTGTAAGTCTTATCTTATTTTCCGCTACTATCCTTATTCCCCAGATTAGTAAAAGTGCCAGTGTTGCTAATGCCAAAAGTATTAGTTTGGCTGTATCATAAAACTCCGAAGTGAGCGGGGTAAAAGCCACAGGTAGTAAAAAACTTAAGCCCAGTATTATTAAAAAGGATAAATTATTTAAACCGGCTGTAAATTTGTCCATATGGTATGAGCGTACCCTCTATACTCCTATACTTTCATACTAAAAATCAACTATATCTTTATATAAAGTAGTATCATTCTTTAATTCAAATTTTCCTAATTTTCCATATTTATGTTATATTAAAATCAATGCAACTTTCTAAATCCGGATTTAGAGCACTATCTGTACTTTTTGCTAACTTTTCTGCTGTGTTTTTGGCTTCACTTGTAATACCGGTATTTACAGGAGGACTTGACATTTCTATAGTAGTTTTTGGTATAATTGGTTCAGTAGTATTTTCTGTACTGTCTGTTGTATTTGCGGAAAGAGGTGAATTATGACCTTCGATAATACCAGTATTGGTTTGCTTTTGTTCTATCTGGTTGGCGCTTTGTTTGCTGTTGCCGGTGCCTTGATTTACTTTGGTTCCAGAGAGAAAAAACCTGCACGAAGATAAGATCATTTTTTTCTACAAGCTAGTCAGCTTCTCCTTTCCTATAATAAGATAGCTAAAAGTTATATCGATAAGTTCAGGTTTAGAAATTTTAACTTTAAAATTGCCGTCTTTTTTATCTGTAGCTGCTAAAGTTTGAGAAAGAGAAATATCTGGAGTAATGAGTATAATAGAATTTTCCTTACTAAATTCATTTGTAATTATAGCTTCAAGAGATCCTGCTAGGATTTTACCTGATCCAGCAGCCCCACCTTCTGTTACAGAAAGTTGTTTAGCTAAAACTTCTTCTGCAGTGAGCTTTCCTTCCTTATTTATAGTGACTTTACCATTAAAGAAATCTATATTTTCTGCCAAAGCATTATTTTGTATATATAATGTAGGTAAGCCATTAATGGAGTTCTGGGAAA
>CAYIDT010000061.1:0-3271 GCA_964362265.1 uncultured Gammaproteobacteria bacterium
ACTGGGGAGAAATGAAGGTATTATTGACTTCATATATATGAAATGCTAAAATTATATATATGACTCAAATTGTGTCTACATTCCAATTAGGTTCTTCTACTGTTGTAACCCTGCCTAAAAACTTGGGGATTAAACCTGGGACAAAACTGGAAATTAAAAAATCTAAAAACGGGGCTACTCTTAAGTTAGAAAAAAGGAAAACTTTATTGGAAATTTTAGAAGAAACCAGAGGCGCATGGGCTGATATGGATTGGAAGAAGTATGATAGAGAAGAAAAGGCGAGAAGAAAATTTGAATTAGCAGCGGCTAAAAAGATGAGGGAAGCATGGTAAAAAGTAAGGTGGTTATAGACACAAATATCATCATTGATCATATAAGATTCCCAAGAAAAGAAAAAAGCCCTTTTGAATTAGTAATTGATGATCCAAATATTGATCCGCTTATTTCTTCTACAACAATTCAGGAACTGTTTATTGGGCAAAGTAGTATAAAAGAAGATCAAGAAGTTAAAATTAGAAAGATTATAAATTCTGTTGCCGTTATTGATGTGACAGCAGAAGTAGCTGAAAGAGCAGGTCAAGTAATGAGAGCAACCAAACCACAGGTTCAATTTGCCGATGCGCAAATTGCTGCAACAGCTATTCTAAATAAAGCTAAATTACTTACTTTGAATAAAAAAGATTTTCAGGGAATTAAAGGGTTGAAGCTAATTTAAATAATCCTTCTGTGTTATACTTTCCAAATGGATAAAATTTTAAAGTCAATTCAAGAGGCGAAGCATATTTTGCTAAGCTGCCATACCGGCCCGGATGGTGATAGCGTAGGGGGTTCGCTATCTATGCATCACTTTCTAAAAAGCCTGGGCAAGCGGGTTACCCATATAAGCGGAGACGACGATGTTCCAGCATATCTTAAGGGTTTACCGGGGGTAAAATGGATTGAGAATAAATCATGGTTTGATTTGGATTTATCCAAGTTCGATTTGTTTATTTGTATTGACACATCTTCGCTAACTCAAATTTCAAAATTGGGGGAGGTTATTATTCCTAATAAACTAAAAACTATAGTTATTGATCATCATGATTCTAATCCTGGCTTTGGGACCATTAACTATATTGAAAAAGATGCTATTTCTGCCTGCCAGGTGCTTTTTTATCTTTATCAAAAATGGGGGGTAGAAATTACTTCCGATATGGCAGCCTGTCTTTTTGCCGGTATTTATACTGATAGCGGCGGGTTTAAGTATTCGCTGGTTTCTCCCAAAACCTTTTTAGCTGCAGCCGAACTGGTTAGAATGAACCCTGATTTTTACAGGTATATTTTTGAGATGGAAAACACCAGGCTCCCCTCGGACATAACTTTCCAGGCACTGGCTTTAAATAATATTGAACACTATTTTAATAAAAAGATAGCAATTTCACTTATAACTTATGAGCAGCTTAAAGAAAAAAATATAGTGGACAAGTATTCGGGTGGAGCAGGAATATCTGATTTACTCAAATCAGTTATTGGCTGGGAAATTGGTATTAGCATGGTTGAAAGAAAACCTGGTTTGTTCTATTTATCTTGCAGAACAAGAGATTCAATTAAGTATGATTTAACTAAAGTTACAGGTTTATTGGGTGGGGGAGGGCACAAGGCAGCTGCCGGAGCTCAAATTCAGAAACCACTTGAGGAGGCAAAAAAAGCTTTACTTGAAGCGCTGGCGCAAAGTTACCCGGATTTAAAAGTTGATAAATAAACTTGCATCTTGCCCCATAGTCAAATTTGTTATTGACTTTTTTTAATTTTAAATATATAAACTGGTTAATATTTATTATGGCAGTATTTTTAGAAAGTGAATTTCAGTTAGGGATTAATCAAGCCAGTACGTTAGTTTATAGTTTTTACGAGTCTATGGTTAGGCATACTCCTCAAGAATCTGATGTAGGGATATACCCAGATATAATGACTTTACAAAAAGAAGTAGACATGATACCCCAGCAATTAAGAACAATTTTAACAAAGCAGCATGAAATTGTTCAACAACTGATAGGCCCTCAAGACAAACTTGGCATTTTTACATATAAGGATCAAGCCGGGTATGAAGCACGGTTTTATCATTATAGCGATGAAGCTTGGTACTCACCGGATAAATCTAATTTTAGTGTCCATTTGACATCCCCAGAGAATGGACTTTCTTTGGAGAGTAAAAACTATGGAGGTGTATATAAAGGGTTTATTAGGACTATTTATACCGATAGAATGGTAGAGATCAAGCGAGGGTCAAGAAAAAATCCTGGTCAAATATTGGTAGTGACTACTGGATTAAGTGTTGCCAGTATTCGATGGTCAAGGGAAGGTAATGGTTTTATAAATATTAGAGAAGTTAATCTATTAAGCTAATTTTTTCCTCTTTTCTGTTACAATTATTTAATGCGTGTTGCATTGGTACACGATTACCTGCGGGAATATGGGGGAGCTGAGAGGGTTTTAGAAGCGCTTCATGAAATTTTTCCTGATGCTCCAGTATATGTAGCCTACATAGATTGGAATGGTTTAGGTTCGCAAGGGGAGGCCTTTCGTGGCTGGGATATAAGAAGCTCTTGGCTACAAAAAGTGCCTTTTGCAAATCGTTTAGTTTCGCCATTTAGGATCTTTTCCCCAATGATTTTTGAAAGTTTTGATCTAAGCGAATATGATTTGGTTATTTCCTCATGCAATATCTATTTTTCTAAAGCAGTAATTACAAAGCCTGAGGCTTTGCATATAAGCTACATTCATACGCCCCCGAGATATCTTTATGGTTACGCTACATCTTTTAATTATAAAAAGCATTTTTTAACGCGTTTGGGTGGAGAATTAATTAATCATATATTGCGTATCTATGATTTTGAAGTATCCCAGAGGCCGGATGTATTGGTTGCAAATTCTAAAAATGTCCAGGCAAGGATTAAAAAATTCTATAGAAGAGATAGTGTGGTTATTTATCCTCCGGTGACTCTTCCTGCGTCGACTTCGTCTCCTCAGGATGACAAATCTTATTTTCTAACTGTGGGACGTCTTGTTAGGGGGAAGGGGATGGATGTTATTGTTGAGGCATGTAGTAAGTTAGGATTACCACTTAAAGTGGTGGGTACAGGACCTGAAATGGATAATCTCAAAGTGAAAAGTGTTGAATTTTTAGGGCAAGTTAGCGATGAAGAGTTGGTTAAGCTATACGCTGGGGCAAAGGCTACAATTTTAGCCTCGGAAGATGAGGATTTTGGGATAGTTCCTGTAGAATCTATGG
>CAYIDT010000062.1:0-3206 GCA_964362265.1 uncultured Gammaproteobacteria bacterium
TCATTTGAAGAATTCAAACCAGAATTAGAAAATTCTATAAGAGGTGGAGCTTCTGGCTTTTTAGCAGGTAGAGCCCTTTGGCAGGAAATTTGTACTATGGAAGGAAATGAAAAACAAAAATTTTTAAGAGAAACTTTATCATCTCGTTTTGCTCAAATATCAGAAATAACTATTAAGTATTAAATAATCCTCATTGTATTTTTCTAATAAATCTGTTACAAAATAATTCTGTAAAGAATGAAAGGAGGTGGATAAAGATGGCAAGACTGATAGCAGATTGCAGGAAATTTCCAAGTGAGAAAAATTGTCAGTTTACAATTACGGCTGATGAAAGTGAAAAAGCTGAACTGGTGGATGTAGCAACATATCATGCTGTTAAACATCACGGACATCAGGATACACCAGAGTTTCGGGCAGAGCTGGAAAGACTTCTTGAAACAGAACAAGCATGATAACACCCCGGAGGTATAGTTTAGCTTAAGAGGAAGTGGTAAAAAAATCAGATATGGTATTATAAAAATTAGTATATGAAGGTTGTTGTAACCAGGAAAATACCGGGAAATGGGATAAAGCTTCTGGAGGATGCTGGATTTGAAGTAATAGTTTCGTCTCATGATAGAGCACTCGAGCGAACAGAGCTTTTGAATTTTATCAAAGGAGCTGATGGAGTATTAGGGCAGCTTTATGAAAAAGTGGATGAGCAGTATTTAGAAGCTGCAGGCCCTCAACTTAAAATTGTTGCTAATTTTGCAGTAGGGACAGATAATTTAGACTTCCCTGCGCTCTCGTCGCACAATGTTATTGGTACTAACACCCCGGATGTTTTAACAGAGGCTGTGGCAGAACATACTTTTTCTCTGATTATGACTATAACCCGCAGGATTGTTGAAGCTGACAAACTGGCTCGAACTCAACCATCTAGTTTTGGGCCGGAAGTCCTATTGGGGATGGAATTAAAAGGGAAAACCTTGGGTGTTTTGGGTTTGGGAAGAATTGGTTCCCGGGTGGCAGAAATTGGAAAAGCCATGGGAATGGATGTAGTTTACTATGACATCAAGCAGAATCCAGAGTTTGAGCAAAAAGTGGGAGCCCAATTTAAAGCAACCCCTGATGAGTTACTTTCTACATCGGATGTGGTATCGGTACATGTTCCCCTTTTAGATTCCACGAAACATTTAATTAATAGTGAAAGATTAAAATTGATGAAACCTACAGCCTATCTGGTTAATACTTCCCGTGGTCCGGTGGTCGCAGAAGCTGAGCTTGTCGAAGCTTTGAAAAATAAAGTAATAGCCGGAGCTGCTTTAGATGTTGGAGAAACAGAACCCAAATGGGCAGAAGGTTTAGTGGATTTATCAAATGTGGTTTTAACTCCTCATATTGCCTCTGCCACACTTGAGGCCCGCTGCGCCATGGGAGAATTAGCAGCTAAAAATATCATAGAAGTGCTTTCTGGAAGATCTCCATTAACATCTGTACAAGCAAAATGAGTATGTATCGTTTAATGCTTTACTATCTTATTTTCCTGGTACTTTGGGCCGTTGCTTTAAGTTTCGTACAAATCCTTCCATTTAATCCTCCAGATATTATTTTAGGAGCACTCTTTTTAGTTGTTGTTTGTTGGATTAGTAATAAACTTTTGGCCAAAGTATTTAAGGTTTCTACAAATCCTGAATCCCCTATTATTACCGGTTTGATTTTATCTTTAATCATTGGACCTGTTAATTGGATTCCCGCATTCCTTCGATTTCACTCAGGACAAGTCGCAGGAATGATAGAGAATTTACTATCTATGACAGCTATGGCTGTTTTTGCCATGGCTTCAAAATATATTTTGGCTTTTAAAAAGAAACACATTTTTAATCCTGCAGCCTTTGGGGTTGTAGCAACTGCTTTAATTTTAGGTCAAGGTGCCAGTTGGTGGGTTGGAAATTTACCAATGTCTCCATTTATAATTTTTGGTGGTCTTTTGATGCTAAAGAAAATTAGACGAATTGAACTTGTTGGAACATTCATTCTAGCAACACTGGTAATTTCTTTTGTAATAGGATTTGCAAGCGATCAAAGCCTTTATTTGCCACAATTAGTAAATCTTTTGTTCCAATCGCCTATCCTATTTTTTAGCTTTGTAATGCTTATAGAGCCGCTTACTTCTCCCCTGTTTAAGAATTTACAAATTATGTACGCTGCAATTGTAGCAGTAGTATTTAATGTTGTACCACAGCTGCTCCCAAATATTTATTATCCTTTAGAACTGTCTTTACTTATAGGTAATATATTTTCATTTATAGTAAGCAAAAATTTTAGAGAAATTTTAACTTTAAAAAGAAAAGATCAGTTGACTCCGGATGTAATAACATTTCAATTCGAGCCAACTAAAAAGATAGATTTTCAAGTCGGGCAATTTTTGCAATGGTCTCTACCCCATCCCAAACCGGATTCCAGGGGTATAAGAAGATTTTTTACAATTTCCTCCTCCCCAACTGAAGATTTTATTATGCTAACTTCAAAATTCTATGAAAAACCATCGACATTTAAACAAGCGCTAAAGAATTTAAAAACCGGAGATGAGATTATAGTTTCAGATTTAGCAGGTGAATTTACTTTGCCAAAAGATTCAGATAAGAAACTTTGTTTCATTGCCGGGGGGATAGGGATAACTCCTTTTAGAAGTATGGTTCAATGGATGATTGATAATGAGGAACACAAGGATGTGGTGCTACTTTATTCCAATAAAACCGAGCAAGATATTGTTTTTAAAGATATTTTTGAAAAAGCAAAAAGTTTGGGTTTAAGAACTGTTTATGTGAATACAGAAAAGCAAGGATATATTGATGAAAAGTTAATTAAAAAAGAGGTTTCAGATTGGAGGCAGAGAATATTTTATGTATCAGGACCAGAACCAATGGTCCAAAGCTTTGAAAAAATGTTAGTAGGAATGGATATTTCAAAAAGAAATATCAAACGCGATTACTTCCCAGGATATACAGAAACCCATGCAAAATGATATATTAATTACATGGATTTTCTTTATGATGTGATTGTAATTGGGGGAGGGCCAGCGGGAGTTGGAGCGGCGGTTTATACTGCAAGAAAACAACTTAAAACTTTAGTTATAGCTGAGAGTTTTGGCGGGCAATCGATTGTTTCAGATGATATTCAAAACTGGATTGGGGAACCCCATATCACCGGTCTGGATTTAGCTA
>CAYIDT010000063.1:0-1297 GCA_964362265.1 uncultured Gammaproteobacteria bacterium
CCAATATTATTTGTCATAAAAAAAGCCAGTCGGCTTAAGTAAATTATACCTGTTTTGGAAGCTTAAGGCAATGGGATGTTAGAGTCTGCGCAATCTTTTTCTTGCTATTTCAATAGCTTGGTTTAATTTATAAGCAATTGGGTTTATTATTAAGTCTCTGGCATGTAAATATTCTACATCCTGCCCTCCAAAACCTCTTTTAAAAACCGACACTCCATAAAAACGGTGATTTGTTTCGTGCTCCGGGGAAACTCCCCATAGATTATATCTTTTCATCCCTCTGTTTTTGGCTTCCTTAATTGCTTCCCATTGGATTAAATATGCCCCGGGATAAATTCTACCCTCAAGAGTACTTGCTCCATAATGATAATCTGCCTCTTCTCCATAAAAGATTACAAATGCCTGAGCTAATTTTTTCTTACCCAGATAAGCCGTATATAAAAGAACCTGATTATCTTTTATAAATACTTTGAACTGCTCTTTTAAAAATTTCTTATCAAACTCAATAAAACCCTGCCTCTTGGCTGTTTCGCTTTGCAGTCTGTAAAACTCATCTATGTCATCCGGATTTTTGCTAGAAGTAATTTTAATTCCCATTTTTAAAGCCTGCTTAATTTCATAGCGGGTTGTTTTCCTCATTTCGGATAAAAGACTTTCTTCCGATTTAGCTAAGTCCAGTTGTCTTGTTAACTCTGCATGGAGATGCATGGGGGCATTTTTGAAACCCATCTTAAAAAAAAATGCAGTATTTTTTTTATTTTCCAGAATTTGCGGTCTGACTCTGACAAAACTGCAGCCTTCTTCTTTAGCAATCTCTGTAATTACCTTTTTAAAAACATCAAAATGATTATTAAACAGAGGCCCCCCGGGAACGGTTAAATAGATTGCTCTTTTTGCTCTCTCTACAATACAAAGCATGACTCCAATAAGTTTTCCATTTGAATAAAATCCGACTCTTTTTATTAATTTTCCCAAGTTTTGATGAAACTTTCCCCAATTCCAGCTTTGCAAAAAATTTGTATCGTGAAAAGAGAGAACAAATTTCTCCCAATTATTTTTGTTAATTATTTCTTTTGTATTAACCATTGGTTTACAAGATCAGAAATTTTTTCAGCATCCTTTTCCGTTACATTAATATGAGTAGGCAAATTTAAAATTTCATCCGCTGCCAGCTGGGCATTTGGGCATTGTTCCAGGTAATCTGTTTGGGGCAAATATTTTTTGGGAGCAACTACCGCATCATACCAGATATCCGAAACAAAAATTTGATTTTGCGCCAGGAATTTAATTAAAGAAT
>CAYIDT010000063.1:1397-3048 GCA_964362265.1 uncultured Gammaproteobacteria bacterium
GGTAAATTTTTAAGTGCCAGTTCAATAGCCTTCCTTCCTTTATATACTAAACTAACCCGACCTTTGTATTTATTTTCCAAAAAAGATTTTAATTCCGCATCCCTCCCGCCGGTAAAAAGAGTTCTTAAAACAAATTTAAAATCATAATTAGAGCCAAGTGAATTAAATATACTCATATTTCTCTTGTCTTAAATTCAGTTTCTAATTTAATACTTTTTTCACCTTTTTGCGCAACAGATTGAGGATTCTGCAAAATATCTAATTTTAAAGAAGTATTATCCTCCAAGCCCAGATTATGATTCTGGCCTACCGATAAAGCTATCCTGTCTGCAGGAACATTTCCCAATTTTGCCCTCTTTTCACTCCTTCCCTCTTTAGACAACTTTTCAATTGAAGGATCTGCAGCTATCCAACCTTCCCCGGCTATGAAAATTTCTACCCATGCATGCATTTGATTGTTATTGTTGGCAAAGAATCCGGAAATTATCCTCGCCGGTATTTTTTGAGATATACACAAAGATGCTAGTAGCGTATCAAATCCCCCACAATCAACAGCATCAGTTTTAAGAGCTTGATTGGTAGTGTATAAACCTTTTATTGGATTACCATATTCTAGATTATTTACAACATAATCATTTAACATTTTAACTTTTTTGTAAATATCACTTGCCTGTTTAGTCAAGTTATTAGAAATTTTTGATACCATTTTTGGATCAATAAATTTATCCCCTTTCAAGAACTTAGACAGGTTTATATTTTCTTTTATCGGTTTATTTCGGGGTTTAATAGAGATTTTAAATTTAAGGTTAAATGTTTTTTCTTCCTTTAGTTTAAATACCTCTCTCCAGGCAATGTATTGGTTTTGAAATTTACTCTCCTTTTTCATTTTGCCTTTTGGAGAAAGGGTGTATTTACCAATTATCTTTTGATAAGTGCTCTGAAGTGGAAAGGGCATAACAATTTGTACTAAGTTGGGATCTGAGCTTAAATTTTTTACTTTTGCAGTAAACTCAACCTGATATTTTGCTGGGTTTTCATTTAAATCAAATAAAGAAAACTTCATATAAAAACTTTCTGGACTGCCTTATTGAATTTTCTTCCCCTGTCAAACTCATTTTGAAATAAATTAAAAGAGGTGGCTGCAGGTGAAAAAAGAATAATATCTCCTGGTTTTACTAAAGACCTGATATCTTTAAGTATTCTCCCTAAATCATTATATGTTTTTTTATTTATACTTCTTTTTTTAATTTCATCTGTTGAACTTCCTTCTATAAGGAAAACTTTTTTAGCAAACTTATTTATGGTTTTAGCATATTCGCTATAGTCCATTTCTTTGTTCATCCCTCCGCAAATTAAAATACAGCCCGGAAAAGTTTTGATTGCTTGTATTCCCGATTCGGGAGATGTGGCTGTGGTGTCATTGATAATTTTTACTCCATGCCAGACTTTAATGAGTTCCATTCTAAAAGGGATACCTTTAAAATTTTGCACTGCCGCAAGAGAAGTTTTTTTCGGAATCTCTAAAGTTTGTACGACTGCCAAAGCAGCTGCTATATTTTCCAGGTTGTGGTTTCCCAAAAGATTTGGTTTAAAGTTTTTAGGAAGGTCAGATTTTGAAAAACGGATTATTTTTAGATCGGAAGAGCACACG
>CAYIDT010000064.1:0-2950 GCA_964362265.1 uncultured Gammaproteobacteria bacterium
ATCTTTACCCTTTGACTTCTCTTTAACAACTATTTCAGCAGCTTCGCCTATATGGGCCTTGAGTCTTGATATGGCAGTATCTACGTCTTTAGCATCGACTCCTTTTGTTCTCAGAATAACCTTAATCTCGGCCATCCGTTCAGCCGCAAAAGTAATTTGAAGTTTTGCTTTTGCTTCCGGATTAAAGGTAAAGAATTCCCGCAAAGCTTCACCCAACCTATCCAAAAAATAAAAAGGACTTTCAGGAGTAAGCCCGGCATTTGGTAATCCAGTTTGACTTTGGGCAAAGATTAAACCACTTGAAAAAGATAGACCTAAAAACAAAACAATGACTAATTTCTTCATTACAAAAATTATACCTCCTCCGAATTTTTAAAGCAAAGTTCTGTAATAGATAAAATAAATCCGTCGCCAAGACGGATTTATTGACTTCTATATCTCTTCCCAGACTTATGGTGTTGGAGTTGAAGTGGGGGTAGGGGTAAGTGTCGGTGTGGGAGTTGGGGTAGGGGTTGGGGTCTCTTTCAACTTTTTACACTTATCCTTAGCTTTCTTAAAAGCCGCTTTTGCTGACCTCTTTGCCTCCTTAAATTTTTGTTTTGCCAACTTCCTTGCTTCCATATCTTGACCAGCTGCCGCTTTAGCGGCTAAAAACTTCTCCCGAGCTGCTTTCTTAGCAGCCAAGTAAGTGTCTTTGGCCTTGACCTGACATTGAGCCCGAGCACTCCTTCTCATCCCAGGACTAACCGTAGGGGTAGGAGAGGGTGATACGGTCGGTGAAGGAGAAATATCTAATCCTCTAATATGACCGGGTCTATGATGAGCATAGGCAAAAGATACTCCCCCTCCTAAAAGAACGGTAATAATGCTTATGACAACAAATTTTCTCATGGGTATACTGAACTATCTGGATAATTATTAAAGTATTGACCTTTAATTTATTATATATCAGAAAACAGTTCCTGACACCTTTTTACATAACTGACACCTTTTTACATATTCATACCTTCAATATACTATTTTTTACCCCACCATGCTACTCACTATATTATATAGATAAGGATCCGAACACAATTAGAAAAAGCCTGTGTACACAGGCTTTTTCTAATTCATCTTTCTGTAAATTAGCTGCCACAGCCAGGTCCAACGCTTGTATCACCAGTGTCGTAAAGCTCGTCCATTCCTAATTTATCACCCAAACCCAAAGTTTGTTTCTGAGTTTCTCCTTCTCCTGCGAATTTATACATAGTTAAACAACCATCTTTAGGAGCGCTTACATGATCAAGACCAGCAACGTGACCAAACTCATGAACAACAACATTCTTAACATCAAATTTGTCACTTTCGCCGCTTGTGCTCCAAACATCGTCAGTATCTATGGTAACTACAAAGCCGGCAATCTCTTTGGTCGCAACGTTACGGCATACACTTGCTGTTGCAAGAACTCCGCCAGAACCGTCAATTGAAGCCCAGACCACCTCATTGACTCCACCACAAGAATTTGAGCTTGGGGAACCATCATCTCTAGCAAACCCACGAGTAGTAACAAACCCGTCAACGGTTGAAACAGCGCTTTCAATGGCTGTGTTGCCGCCGCTTACATCTTCTGTCCCACTAATTTTGTACTTCACCGTGCTATCGGAAAACCAGCTAATCCCACCTTGAGTCAAATGGAATTTATCTGACTCCGTAGTTGGATGAGGACCCGGTCCGGCGTGGCTCGGATCGTTTCCATAGTCAATAAAAACCTCTTCAACCCATTCGGATTGTAAGACAGCAGCCTTTTGAGAAGCACTGCCTCGCTGGAAAGGAGCTGCTAATACCGTTGAAACTACAAAGGCTCCTACCATCAAAACTGTGATTATCGCAATTAATTTGCGCATATTTTTTGTATTTTTAGTATTTACCTAATTAATGCTATACCAATCGACCAATGCCTCGCAAAAAAAGCATTTCTCCAATCTTAGCCAAAACAAAAACCATGTCAATGACTATAATTATTGCTCCCAGAACATAATAATATTATGCTTCGACGTCGCTCACCATCCTGGGCCTATCGAAGGATAACCCTGCTTTCTGATAAAGAATACATGGCAAATCTCTGGAATCAGTTCTGTATTATTCGGGAGATATAGTGACAACTGAAAAACCCTGTTTCCCAGGGCTTTTCAGTTGCTACCGAGCAGGCCTAAGCCTTGCATTCGCACTCCGAACACTGCTCGCCTGCTTTGTGCGCGTGACTGCACTTGGGACACTTATTTTCCTTAGCCATAGTGTTAGTTAATGATTACTATTACCCCCTCTCGACCACCGCTCCCCTATATCACTATTTAATCAAACTGACAATAATACCCATATTTTCTTAAAAAAACAAAAAGCGGTTTGATGCCTAAATTAAGTCTAAAAACTCCTCTACTGTTAGACCAGCTTGCTGAATTATTGATTTTATAGTTTTCGGTGTTAAATCTTTTTTATGAAAAGGTATGGTTACTCTTAATTTTAAATTATCTGAATGACGCAATTGAATATGGCTCCCGGTTTGGTGATGAATATAAAAACGAGCCCGTTTCAGAGCTCCAATTACTAGTGAAGAAGGAATACGGGGAATTTTCGGCATTAAACAAGACTACACACTCACTCTTACAGTTTCTTTTCTGTCGCCTCCTTTAGTATAAGGAATTGGTATGTCATCTTTTAGTAATCCTTCCAGGTGACACCGAATAGCGTCTTTTGCCATTTCTTTGGCTTCTTTTAAATTGTCTCCTTCTGTAACTAAGCCTGGGAGTTTAGGTACAGTAACAGTATACCCTCCTCCATTAGGTTCAAAAATAGCGGTATATTGATAAACTTTTTTTCTAAGAGTCTTAGCCATATTTCTAAATTATATGGTTCAATTTAGAAAAAGTCAAACTCGTTCCTCAAAACAATTCATCCGAAAAATCGAAGTTCG
>CAYIDT010000065.1:0-2919 GCA_964362265.1 uncultured Gammaproteobacteria bacterium
AAGAACCCCCTGTAATACATAGAAATTCCCTTATTCTTAGAGAACCGGTAATTATGCAAAGTACCTCTACCATGGTCAGCCATCAAACAATCCCCTCCTGGAACACCACCGGCAGACCGAAAAAGCTAAAGACAGGAACAATTGGATTTAACTTTCAAACAAGTAATTTGGAATATTGGAATGGGACTGCCTGGTTGATGCTACGTATGAAGAAAATTTAATGGTATAATATTTTTAGATACTATGCCAAAAAATAACCCATTCCTTATTGATATCGGCCAAGGCTTATCCATTAGGATTGGTCTACCAACAATTTCCTCCTGGAAAACTCGCGAGAGACCTAAAAAGGCAAAGCAGGGAACAATTGGATTTAACTTTCAAACAAGTAATTTAGAATATTGGAATGGATCTAACTGGTTTGCAGCACCAATGGTACAATTAGTTTCATAATTACCCCTTGTATTTTTAAATTTCAAGTTATATAGTGATATATAATCATAAATGTTTAATTTCTTAAACAATATCGGTCCAACAGAACTTATCATTGTAGGCTTAATTTTAATAGTTTTTTTCGGTGGCAAAGCAATTACTAGCCTTGCCAGAACCAGCGGGGAAACTGTCAAAGAGATCAAAAAAATCAAAAGGGAATTTACCAAAACCATAGATGATGATAACGAACCTAGTAAAAACTAATGGAAGGGGGTGTTAAGAGAAAATATGCTTCAATCAATTGGGGTAACTGAGTGGCTGATCATTGCCTTAATAATAGTTTTGCTTTTCGGAGGCAAGAAAATCCCGGAACTTTTCAAAGGCTTAGCTGAAGCTGTTAGAGAATTTAAGAAGTCTTCTAAAGACTCTGGGTAAAAGGAGGCTAAATTTGTGGAAAATCTAACGTCTTCGAAATACTCCCCTTATCTTTTTGAGATTAGAAAAAGAATCCTCGCTACACTTGCTGTCTTTGCAGTTGCGACGGTCGTTGGCTTTGTTTTTTACGAAAGAATAATTAAATTCCTGATTGATATTCTTAGCCTTAAAGGGATTAACCTCGTCTTTACTTCACCCTTCCAGTTCATCAGTCTTGCAATTAGTTGTGGGCTAGCTTGCGGACTGGTGTTTACCTTTCCTCTCCTCATATATCAAGTTTTGTCTTTTTTAAGACCTGCCTTAAGAGTTAAGGAATACAAAATGGTAGTTGGGTCGCTGCCTTATTCCATCACTTTATTTTTAATCGGATTTTCATTTGGAGTCCTCGTTATGAAATGGCAAATTCAATTATTTTTGACCAAGTCGCTGTCACTTGGTATCGGCAATATCCTGGATATTAGCCGTCTTTTAAGCACAGTGCTTCTGATCTCCGTATTTATGGGACTAGCCTTCCAATTTCCGATAATCATACTTCTTCTCGCGCGCATCGGAGTGATCAAACACAGCCAGCTAGTTAAACAGCGCCCATGGGTTTATCTCGGTTCTGCCCTCTTTACCATCCTTCTACCATTGGATTCAATCCTAGCCGACGTCTTACTCGCGCTGCCTCTTATAACTTTGTTTGAAATTACATTAATATTGAACCGTATCTTTGAAAGAAGAAAAGTTGCATATGTTTAGCAAGCACCCTTTAATTCCAAAAGAGTGGTGGGGATGAAAATTTTAAGTGCTCCATCACACACTTTTTGCCTGCCATTCAACAGGCGCTTGTCCAACGTGAGTTGAACTGGATTAAAACTCTGCTATCTTTCCTTCGACTCACCCTTTGATAAGCAAAGCTCAGGATTTAAGAAATCATAAGTTTTAATCAAATACTCCAGAAAGGAGGTGATCCATCCCCAGCTTCAGCTAGGGATACCTTGTTACGACTTAAGCCTGATCGCTGGTTTTAGACTCTCAGCCAATGGCCGATTCGCCTACCCCCAACTTTCCTGCCTTGACGGGCGGATCTCGATAGTTAAAAGCTACTTCGATTCCCCACCCGGCGAGCGGATTTCCCGCACCGGGCGAGCCCTAATGATGCATTGATAACTTTAATTGTCTGATTTTATTAATACCTTCCAAAGTAAAATGATTCTTATTGATAATCATTTGAGTAATATGAGAAAAAATCTCAAAATCACGCTTCTTTTTAGGACTTTGCAGAGGATGTTTTTTGAAAAAATCAATTAATTTTAACTTATCCGCGTTTGAGTTGACCTCAAATCTAAAACAAGCTGAATGATTTTTTCTTTTCTCCTTCTGATAATAAATAAAACCAAACCCCAAATACCTTTTTACCTTCTCTAAAACAAGAAGATCATCTTCGCGAAGTTTAATATAAAAATGCGACTTCGCTCTTATATGTGCTTTAGGATTTTTGATTTTATCCCTCTCAGTCAAATTAACATAAAAACATCCTTCACCATCAGTCAAACCGACAATATAACTTGCATCAATCATTTGGTTGTTCCCTTCATCACCGCAGCGGTAAGAATTCTATTGTAGATAGAATTATTCTCACTGTCAATGACTACTATGAAACAGCTGACTTCTCCTAAGGCCTTAACTTTCTATCCTTAAGAGATCTCCCTGGGTTATCTAAAAAACTGTTCCAAACATCCGGATATAAACTGCTTCCCTATGACACACCATAGGTCGTTTTAGTTCTCCGATGTCATATCGGAGTCCGGCTGTCCTTTGCCTCAGACCCTCCAGCTTGATTCCTCACGGAATTAAGCCTGTCTAAAGTATTTTCTTGGCTACTAGGTTGGATTTGAACCAACTAGCTTTCCAGACTGCCAGGCGCGCATTCTGTCCTAATATTATAGGACATTTGTGTACAAGACCCGAGAACGTATTCACCGCGGCATGCTGATCCGCGATTACTAGCAATTCCAACTTCATGGGGTCGAATTGCAGACCCCAATCTGAACTGAGGCGAAATTTCAGAGA
>CAYIDT010000066.1:0-2867 GCA_964362265.1 uncultured Gammaproteobacteria bacterium
GGAGGGCTTTCCTGGGGGATTGGATCCGTAGTTGGGGCAACAGTTGTAATTGCAGTAGTAGGGGCACTACTTAACGCCTTGGGGATCTTTGCAGGAATTGGTAATATATTTAGCATATTTAGCCAACTTGGAGAACTGACAAATACAGCTACCCAGCTTAATCAACCCCTTCAATCTCTCCCCCAAATCCCCGAGTTTCCAAGATGAAAATTAAGTTTACCAAAAGTCAGTGGCAAAGAATATCTGAATTACTTGGTAATATAGGCATTTTATCTATTTCTTCAGTTATCATTCCCGCTTTATTTGACAAACAGAATTACCAAGATGTAATATTAGGTTTAGTAATAGCAATTAGTTGAGGTATTAAATGAGCCAATTATCGACATTTTACTTAACTTTAGCAATAATTTTCTTTGGGTTCGTCTTGCTAGCTATATTTGGCAAAACAGAGACTTCTGTAAGAAAAAGCAGAAAAACCACTACAGCTTCCTAATTTAGGGGTTGTAGTTTTTGCGAATTTGCAGCCTCCCCAAAAAGGAGGTTTTTTGTTATTATAAAAGTACAAATGGATAAAAATTTAAAAGATCATAAACAAATAGGACAGGAACTTGAACTGTTTTTTACAGACGAGATAGCTCCTGGTGCTCCGTTCTGGCTTCCTAAAGGGATGGTTATTTTTAAGGAGCTGGAAAAATATATCCGTGAATTAACCGAAAAAGCGGGCTATCTGGAAACCTCAACGCCAATAATGGTCAAGAGTGAACTTTTTAAGCAATCAGGGCACTGGGAAAAGTTCGGGGAGCATAATATGTATAACTTCCAATTGTCAGAAGAAGATAATGAGGCCCAACCGGTAAACTACAGCCTTAAACCGATGAATTGTCCTGAGTCAACCATACTTTACAGATTTAGGCCACGCAGCTACAGGGAGTTGCCACTTAGACTGTCTGAACTTGGCAGACTTCATAGAAGAGAAAAGTCCGGAGAAGTCAATGGTCTTTTGAGAGTTAGGCAACTTAGTATGGATGATGCACATATTTATGCCACAGAAGATCAAATTTTTGATGAGGTTTCTAATATTTTAAATATGATGATTTCTTTTTATAAGGGCTTCGGGTTTGCGTATGATTTTCGACTAGCAACAAGGCCGGAGATGCGAGCTGGAACAGATCAAATGTGGGATAAAGCCGAAAGGGATCTAACTGATGTTCTTAAAAAGAAAAAAATTAAAGCAGGGGACAAAAAGGGAGATGGTGCTTTTTACGGACCCAAAATTGATGTACATATTAAAGATTCCCAAGGGAGGGAGTGGCAGTTGGCCACAGTTCAATTAGACTTTCACCAACCGGAAGCTTTTGAACTGGAATACATAGACAAAGATGGCAGCAAAAAAAGACCTGTGATGATACATCGTGCAATCTTTGGATCTTTCGAAAGATTTATTGCTATTTTAACTGAACACTTTCAAGGGGCTTTTCCTACTTGGCTTGCACCTGTCCAGGTAGTTATCATTCCCATTTCTGAAAAACATAATGAATATGGGTCTTCTATTTTGGAAGCTCTTAAAGAAAATGACATCAGAGGAGAACTTGATAATAGGTCCGAAACTATGCAAAGCAAAATCAGAGATGCCCAGGTTCAAAAAATTCCATATATGATTATTGTTGGAGATAAAGAAGAGGATGCAAAAAAAATTGCAGTTAGAACACGTGAGGAAAAAGATCTTGGACAAATGTCTGTGGATACATTTTTAGACAAAATTAAACAAGACATTGAAAAGAAGGCGTAAATATGTTAAATTTACTCTTGTCGTTTATGGAGGTATCGGCATAGCAAAATTTTTTAGACTAAACGAAAGTATTCAGGCTTCTAAACTGCGAGTTATTGGTCCTGATGGAGGCCAGCTTGGGATCTTAACCAGGGAGGAAGCACTGGATAAAGCTAAGCAATTAGAGTTAGATTTGGTTGAAATCGCGGCAAATACAGACCCTCCTGTTGTCAAAATAACGGATTTTCAAAAAGTTCGCTACGCGGAAAAGAAAAAGCAGGAGGCGGCAAAAAGACAATCAGGAGCGCAGTTGAAAGAACTTTGGTTTTCCCCTAGAATCGCTGATCATGATTTGCAAGTAAGACTTAATAAGGCAGAAGAATTTTTAAAAGTTGGAGATAAAGTAAAATTAACTGTAAGGTTTAAGGGCCGGGAGATGGCTCATCCGGAGCTAGGGCATCAGGTTTTACAAAAAACGCTGGCTCATTTTGGGGAACAAATCCAAATTGAAAGGGAGCAAAAATTTGAAGGTAGGAATTTATCCGTTATAATAAGTAAATTAAAAGGAGGAGAAAAAAATGCCGAAACAAAAAACGAGAAAATCAATAGCGAAGAGAATCAAAGTAACCAGCAAGGGTAAACTGTTGCGAAGACACCAGCTCAGTGGCGGACATTTAAAAAGGAAAAAGAGTAAAGGGGCCCTAAATAGGCAGAAAAAAACTTTCCAAGTAGCTAATGCTGAAGGAAAGAAATATGCCAAACTGATTGGAATATAAATGGGACGAGAAACAAAAAACTTTAGACAAAGCGCAAAATCAATATCCGGAAGTCGTGGAGCCAGAGATTATGGTAAAATACAACGCCAGGGTAGCTGGGGGAGGTTAGTTTATGGCACGAGTAAAAAGAGGCGTAACATCACATAGAAGACATAAGAAGCTGCATGAGCTAACCAAGGGCTACAGGGGAGGCAGAAGTAAACTGGTCAGGGAGGCAAAATCAGCTCTCCTGCATGCAGGGCAATATGCTTTTGCCGGCAGGAAAAATCGCAAAAGAGATATGCGCCGCCTTTGGATCACCCAGCTTTCGGCAGCAGTAAAAC
>CAYIDT010000067.1:0-2812 GCA_964362265.1 uncultured Gammaproteobacteria bacterium
TTTTGCGTATTATTGGAAAAGCTCCACAGCATCCACCAAGGAAACCAAAAAAGGAAGCAAAACAACCAAAAGAAGAAACCTCAGCACCCGCTCCAGTTGAAGAGAAAACTGCAGAAGTGTCAGAACAAAAAGAGGTTGTAGTTGATAATTCCGCAGAAGAAACAAAACCAGAAGGAGGAGATTCAACGGAATCTGTCCAAAAAGAAAATGAAGGATCTGCTTGATTATATAGTCAAAAATTTAGTTACCAAACCGAAAGAGATAGCAATTGAGGAACAAACTGAAAACGGGAATATAAATTTAACTCTCTCGGTTGATCCCTCAGACATGGGCATTATCATTGGCAAAAACGGCCAGACCATTAGGGCCATCAGAAAACTGCTGACTGTTCGGGCCATTGCAGAAAATGTCCGTGTTAACTTGCAATTAAATGAGCCAGTAGCGAATAAATGAAAATTTCCATCATCACTTTATTCCCTGAAGTATTTGATCCAATCTTAAATACCAGTATCTTGAAAAGAGCTCAAAAAAAGGGCAAAGTTAGCTTTAAACTTATAAATCTTCGTGATTTTGGTGAGGGAAAACATAAAGTGGTAGATGATAGGCCTTATGGTGGGGGAGCAGGGATGGTGTTAAAACCGGATATTTTGGCTAAAGCATTGACTCAAATAATCAAAATTTCTCGATCGAAAAAAAATGATGTAACTTTACTAATGTCTGCTTCGGGCAAACCATACAAACAAACAAGAGCTAAACAATTATCCAAATTAGATCACATTATTATAATTTGCGGCCATTATGAGGGAGTGGACCAGAGGTTCATTGACAAATATGTTGATGAGGAAATATCTATTGGTGATTATATTTTAACCGGCGGCGAAATTCCTGCTATGGCCATTGTGGATTCCATAGTAAGACTGCTGCCGGGTGTTCTGGAAAAACCAGAAGCCACGGTGAACGAATCATTTTCAGATGGACTTTTGGAATATCCTCAATATACCAGACCAGAAATTTTTGAAGGCAAAAAGATCCCAAAAATCCTTTTATCCGGAAATCATGCGGAAATTTCCAAATGGCACAAACAAAAATCTCTGGAAAAAACTAGAAAAGTAAGACTAGATTTACTGCGATAAACCCATATATGAAGCTTAAATCCCAGACAAAAGCTGTATTGGTGAGCGGGGGACTGGATAGCTCTGTTTTACTCTGGCAAGCGTCTAAAAAATATGCAAAAGTCTATCCAATATATGTTAAATGCGGATTATTGTGGGAGAAGATGGAGCTTTACTGGCTAAAGGTGTTTATAAAATCCCTCCATAAAGAATCTATCCAAAGTATTACCATCCTCAAAGTTCCTATGCAGGATCTTTATAATGGACACTGGAGTGTTACAGGTTGTAATGTCCCAGATCATAAGTCTTCTGACTTAAGCGTCTATCTACCAGGAAGAAATATTATTTTAATTGCTAAAAGTGCTATTTACTGCGCCATAAATCATATAGAAGAACTGACGCTAGCAACTCTTAAAGGTAACCCATTCCCTGATGCGACCAGATCTTTCTTTAACTCATTTGAGAAGGTTGTTTCCAAAGCATTAAACAGCCGTATCTCTATTATCACACCTTATCTTAACTATTCTAAGGATGAGGTTATTCGAAAGGGAAGATTGCTTCCTCTTGATCTGACTTTCTCCTGTATCAAGCCAGCAGGAAGATACCACTGTGGAATTTGCAATAAGTGTTCCGAACGAAAGGTTGCATTCCAAAGGGCCGGAATCTTCGACAAAACTCCCTACCTTACACCAACTCACACCCCTGGGGTGTGATGAATTGACACCGTACCATTTTTAAATTAATCTAATAATATGCCTTACCGCAAAATTCCAATTGTAGCGGGAGAGATTTACCATGTGTTTAATCGTAGTGTGGCAAAGCAACCTATTTTTATTTCTCATAAAGATTATCAAAGATCGATAGAAGTTATAGATTTTTACCGCCATAAAGATCTACCAATGAGATTTTCTTATTACAACAGACTGGCAATATCTCAAAAACAACAACTAACAAAAATAATTGCAGAAACCGCTTCAATAGTAGAAATTTTGGCATTTTGTTTAATGCCTAACCATGTCCATTTTCTTCTGAAAAGTTTAACAGATAACGGAATTATTCAATTTATGAGCAATTTTCAAAATAGTTATGCAAAATATTTCAATACAAGGCATCAACGCACTGGAACACTATTCCAACCAATGTTTAAGGCAGTAAGAATTGAGTCTGAGGAACAATTAATTCATGTTAACCGCTATATCCATCTAAACCCTATGACTGCTTACATATTAAAAACAATAAAGGAACTTGAAATTTATCCTTGGTCTTCATATTCAGAATATATAGGTATGACCACAGGCTTTACTAGTAAGGCTTTAGTTTTGGGATTCTTTAAAAATATATCCTCATATCAGAAATTTACAACTGATCAAGTAGATTACCAGCGTCGATTGAATGAAATAAAACATTTGATTCTTGAATAACAGACGGTGTGAAGCTGTATCACCCCAGGGGTGTGCGAAGTGTGCGAATAGAAGAATCGTCCAAAATTTATTCAAATGGATTGGCTTTACCCCTTGCAGGCAGGGAGGTTATCTCCGCTACTGGAGCCGGAGCAGATAGAACCAACTCCTCCAATAATTTTTCATCCTCTGCAGATAACTCAGGTAGCTCTTTATCGATTGCACCTAAATCTTTTGGAGCAGGGGCATAAAATATATCAACCAAAATAAATCCACTTAAAGCTCCTGTTTGAGACCTTG
>CAYIDT010000068.1:0-2759 GCA_964362265.1 uncultured Gammaproteobacteria bacterium
CTTGACTTTTGAACAACAGCAAGAGTAAAATAATGGTGGTTATAATAATCCATAACTTGGAAAGGTGGGCTAGCCCACCTTTTTTACTATGGCACAAGTACGAACTGAGTTTACAGCTGCTCTTTCACAAATAGCCTCTGAAAAAGGGGTTGATACCTCTGTGGTTTTGGATGCAATTCAACAGGCTGCCCTGGCAGCATACAAAAAAGATTTAGTACTTCGAAACGAACCGATTCCTGAAGACATTGAGGAATATACTTCCGAGGTTGATCCGATAAGTGGTGAAATCTCCATTTTTCGAGATAAAGAGAGTGTTACTCCACCGGGTTTTGCTCGAATTGCAGCCTCAATTGCCAGGCAAGTAATAATGCAAAAACTTCACGAGGCAGAAAAAGGGGCAATTTTGCAAGAGTATGAGAATAAAATAGGTTCTGTGATTTCCGGGACGGTTCAGCGTGTTGAGGGTTCAACTGTTTTTGTGGATCTGGGTAGGGCCGAGGGAGTAATGCCAGCTGCTGAGCAAATTAGAGGGGAAGTTTATATCCCAAATCAGCGAATGAAATTCTTTATTAAAGACATTCAGGATCTGACTCGAGGCCCTGCAGTAATCCTTTCAAGATCAGATCCAGGACTTCTCAAAGGGCTATTTGCTATGGAAGTACCTGAGGTTCAAGGAGGTACAGTGGAAATTGTGGTTGTTGCTCGGGAGGCAGGAGGACGGACAAAAATTGCAGCCAAATCGCTGCAAGATGGGGTCGATCCGGTTGGTAGCTTGGTTGGGCAAAAAGGGGTAAGAGTAAATAATGTTATGGTAGAGCTGGGGGAAGAAAAAATAGATATAATTGCATACTCAGAAGATATTGCCAGATTTATTGCAGCAGCGCTATCCCCTGCCAAGGATGTACAAGTTAAAGTTAATGAAAAAGATAAAACGGCCAGCGTTAAAGTGCCGGCTTCCCATCTTTCACTGGCCATTGGAAAGGGTGGACAAAATGTCCGTTTAGCGGCAAAACTTACAGGCTACAAAATTGATATTGTGGGGGTAGAGGAACCAGAGATTAAAGATGAAAAGCAAGCAGATAAAGGTAAGTAAAGCAAGACCACCGATTGTAACAATTCTTGGCCATGTTGATCATGGTAAAACCACCCTGCTGGATTATATCCGCAAAACTTCTGTTGCAGCAAAAGAGCACGGCGGCATAACCCAGCATATTGGAGCATATCAGGTTGAACATGAAGGCAAACTCATTACTCTCATTGATACCCCCGGTCATGCTGTTTTTGAGAAAATGCGGGGGAGGGGTGCAAAGGTAGCTGATATTGCAGTTTTGGTGGTTGCAGCAGATGATGGTGTGATGGCCCAAACGGTCGAGGCGATAAGACATATACAAGAATCACAAATTCCAATGATTGTGGCCGTAACAAAAACTGATCTTCAGGGGATAGATTTAAAAGTACAGCTTGGAAAAATTAAAAAACAGCTATCCGACACACAAGTTTTGGTTGAAGAATATGGAGGGGACGTGCCTATTGTGCCGCTTTCCGGGAAAACCGGTGAAGGTGTGGATAAATTAATGGAAATGATAACTCTAGTTGCAGAAATGCATGAGTTAAAAGGTGATCCAGAGCGACACGTCGAAGGGGTTGTAATTGAGAGCCATCTTGATAAATTTAAAGGCCCGGTGGCAACGCTTTTAGTTAGGAACGGAACTCTTAAAAGAGGTGATCAGATTATGGTTGGTGGAGTTAAGGGAAAGATAAGAGGCATGTTTGATTGGAATGGAAAGGTAGTGGACGGCGTTGGTCCGTCAACGCCTGTTGAAGTATTAGGCTTGGAGTCTGTGCCGGAGGTAGGGATGCTACTTGGCCAGGAAGGCATAGCCAAAATACCCACGATCGTTAGTAGTTTGGTTGATAGACTTAGGGGTAGCGAAACTAAAAGTTTAAAAGTTGTAATTAAAGCAGATAAGCAAGGTTCTGTTGAAGCTATAAAAGATGCTTTGGGAAAATTTAATGCTGAAGAGAAACACATTGAAATAGTTTTATCCGGAACAGGAGATATAACAGAAAGCGATGTTGAGCTGGCAGACTCAATTAAGGCAATCATTTTAGGATTTAATGTAAAGATTTCCCCAACAGCTTCCAAAATGGCTGAAGCGGCAAAAGTTTTAGTTCAAACTTACAATATTATTTATGAACTGCTGGAAGATTTGGATGACGTGGTAGAGAGTATGCTTAAGGTAGATATTGTTGAGGAAGTTCTGGGAAAAGCAACGGTTTTGGCAGAGTTCCCCTTTGGGAAGGACCAAAAAATTGCTGGATCAAGGGTTTTAGAGGGAGGATTTTCTAAGGGGAATAAAATTAGGGTCTTGCGGGATGAGCAAATTATCGGAGAGGGTAAGCTCTTATCTTTGCGTAAAGTTAAAGAAGAGGTTACAAGCGTTGGAAAAGGCAATGAGTGTGGAATGATCTTTGATCCCCAAGTGGATTTTGTAGTTGGAGATACAATTGAAGCGTTTAGAATAATCTAAAGTTTCTTGCCATTGGATTATAAATAGTTTAATATAATGAAGGTTTTGGATAGGATTCCTCAACCACCAATGCGGTTACCTTAAACCAAACCTATAAGGCTCCGCAAAATGATAAAGTCACATTGAAGTATGATAATCTTAGGTGGATATAATCCTGTGAGATTATTAAATAGAATTTTTTCTTTTATAACCATAATTTTACTCCTGTTTTACCAGGTGTCGCTGCCC
>CAYIDT010000069.1:0-2754 GCA_964362265.1 uncultured Gammaproteobacteria bacterium
GCAATTACGGATAATATTATCCAGAAAATTTTAAACTTTTTTGAATACATCATATAGAAGTTAATCTTTCAATTTCTTCCAAAGCCTTTCTTCTTTTTGGGTCTTCAAAGTATTTACGGGCAGGTTCTAATTTTTTAATTAGCCACTCAGCTACAGCCTCTTTTAAATCCATAGGATGAAGTTTTTTATCTGCATAATCTTTTTCCAGATCTTCATAACTGGTATAAGTTACATCTCCCCCGTGTTCAGGTTTTCTGGAAATTGTAAGTTTTGAACCCTTATTATAGAAAATGAGATGTTTACACCAATCCAGAATTGGGTTAAATTCCACTTCCCCTTCGGGACAAAAAGCATTATTTACTTTTCTTTTAATTTCATCAGTAGAATCATGGATATAAATTGCAGAATCTGGTTTAGATTTGCTCATCTTGGCTGCCTCCATGTCCAAAACTTTTTTCCCTGCCTCATCCTCTGTAAAAACTGGCTGTAGTAGTCCTTGGAGTAGATGGTGATGAATGGCCACAGGTTTTTTCTCACCCAGACTGGAAGCTGCCTCCCTTGCCACAATATGGACATTTCTTTGATCAGTTCCTGCATGAGCAATATTAACACCCAAAGCAAAGATATCAGCAGACTGCATGGCAGGGTAAATTAACATGGCAGAATCAGAAATCTCACTCTCTTTCCTACCCATGATTGTTGTGGATCTAATCATTCTGGATAAGGTTGTTGCTTTAGCAACTCTTACAACACTGGCCCAGTAATTGCTCTCCAGCTTTTCATAAAGTTCTGATCCCAAAACAAAATTAATTTTATTGGGATCTGCTCCTGCACAAAGGGCACAAGCTTTTAATGCCTCCTCAAAATATGCGCGCGCCAATCTTTTAGCAGTTTCCAAAGTCCCGTCAAGTTTTTTATTTAACCAGGTATGCCAATCTGCCAGAAGTATTTGTACCTCCACTCCGGCATCTTGAAGATCCTTGATTTTTT
Organism: uncultured Gammaproteobacteria bacterium; assembly: GCA_964362265.1. GTDB lineage: Bacteria > Patescibacteriota > Microgenomatia > Daviesbacterales > UBA10151 > CAYIDT01. The sequence continues at coordinate 991 of CAYIDT010000069.1, forward strand.
GCATTGTCAAGATCCACCCCATATGCCCTTTTCCAGAAATTTCAAAGCCGATGTAGTGTTTGAGTGGAGTCCCTGATTCAATGAGATTTCGCAGTTCACCTACCGTCAAAACCTCCTCCAAATTTCTGGTAATCAATTGAAATTTCTCGTCATTTATCATGATTTAAGTATACAACAAAAAGCTTGCATTTTTTTGCAGTATATTATATATAGATTATAATTATGTGGATAGTGAAAAAAGTTTTGATTTTGGTAGTTTTAGGGGGAATACTATGGTTTATTTCAACACTTCCTCTTCCGCAAGCCTTTCAAAAAACTGCAACCCCTGAAGTTAAATCTACTACCACTCCTTCCTATAAAGATGTTCCCGAAATGACAGATATTCTGGATCCCAGTGACCAAACCAAAAGACTTACAGCTGCAAGAAAACTTGTAGAACGGGTTGACGTTGAGGAGGCTCTAGAAATTTTGGAACACTCCCCCCTACCCCATACAGGTGAAGGTCACTTAGCGGTTCATCAAATTGGTTTTTATGCTTATCAAAAATACGGAATTGATTCAATACTAAAATGTAAAGATTACTTTTTGTATGCTTGCTATCATGGAGTAATAATTGAAGCCGCATCTGACCAGGGATTTGAGGCGATTGCCAGAATGACAGATAAATGTAAGGAGTCCCCTGTTAGATATTTCCAGTGTGTCCACGCAGCAGGCCATTCAATCCTGGCAATTTGGAACTATGATTTGGAAAAAGCCATGGAAACATGTGATGGGATCTACGAAAAAGAGGCCCAGTTTCCTGAAGCTTTGAGCTCCTGTCATAACGGGGCCTTCATGGAGAATCTTTTCGGGGTACATGATTGGGGGACAGAGAATTCCCCAAAAAAAGATTGGATTTCCGAGGATCCATATTTCCCCTGTAATTACTTTGGAGAAAAATACCAAAAAGGTTGTTGGTTAAATCAGGCAGCCAGGATTTACCAAATGCACGGTGGGGATATGGTCAAAACTGCCGAACTTTGTCAGGAGACGGGAAATGAGCAATATGAAATTTGGTGCATGGATAATGTAGCCAGACAAATTCACCCTCTAACTAATGGTGATCCGGCTAAGTCCTTTGAGCTTTGCCAAAGTGCGGGCCAAAAATATTATGATAATTGTCTGGTAGTCAATGCTGGAAGTTTCTACTCTGTCGGAGGTCGGGATCAGGCCATATTTATTTGCCAAAATGTACCGCCCCATCTAAAACAGGAATGTTATCAAAGAGTAATAGGCCAGATTATTTCAGACCCTATTGATAGAGCTTCAAAACAGCAACTGTGTAAAAAAATAGAACCCCCGTTTAATGGTCAATGTTTTGGTCAAAGCTAATTTGACCCCTTGACAAGGCAGTGAGCCATCATTTTATACTAAATATATATGCAAAAAGGAGTTGTTGCTTTAACTGTTCCTATTCTTTTACTGCTCATCACAGGAGCAGTAGTTTTTATCCTTATTTATCAAGGGATTATTAAAACTACTACTTTACCAAAACTTCCAGGATTAAAAAAGGATCCTACAGTTTCTTTACAGACTAAATATGACAATCCGTTTGATGGTAAATTTGTAAATCCATTTGCAGGGTATAAAAATCCCTTTGATGCACTGAAGTAAGATTATGCTGAAACTTTTCACCATTACTAAAGCTGCCTGGATCGTTTTTTTTGTAGCTCTGATTGCTTCCTTTATTATGGTTACTACGACTCATGCTCAAGAAAGCCCTGA
>CAYIDT010000070.1:0-2742 GCA_964362265.1 uncultured Gammaproteobacteria bacterium
GCCCGGCCCTCCCTGACGGCAGCAACGATAGTGGCAAAGTGGTCATCCATTAAAATCATATCAGATGCCTGCTTGGCCACATCAGTCCCTGTTACGCCCATGGCAACTCCGATATCCGCCCCCTTTAAGGCAGGGGCATCATTGACACCGTCGCCACTCATTGCGACCTGGTGGCCATGGTTTTTTAGCGCTTTGATGATCCGGAGTTTGTGTTCGGGATTGACTCTGGCATAAATAGCAATCTTTTCAACTTCCATTGCAAATTGTTCATCTGTTAGCTTGTCAAGATCCTCCCCGGAGATGCTGCTACCCTCAATGCCGATTTCTTTTGCAATAGCTTGAGCTGTCAACATATGGTCACCGGTAATCATTACTACTCTAATTCCCGCATCAGAACATTGTTTGATAGCCTCCTTAACACCTGCTCTGGCAGAATCTTTCATTGCCTCAAGTCCTAAAAATGTGAGATTTTCTTCAGTTTGTCCGGGATTGTATGCTATAGCAAGAACACGCAAAGCCTGATTTGCAAAGTGATTTTGTGCCTGTAGGATCTTCTTTTTGTCTTGTTCTGTTAAATTTCTAACCTGACCACCCTCCTCTATTTTTGTACATTTGCTTAAAATTACCTCTGTTGCGCCTTTACTGATTAAAATCGCTCCGCTTTCACTTTTTACCAGAACAGACATCATTTTTCGCTGTGATGAAAACGGGATTTCTGATATGCGGGGATGCGAGTTTAGCAGGATTTCCTGATCCAACCCGCTATCTACAGCCGCTTTAACCAAAGCTGCTTCTGTTGGATCACCAATAATCTCTTGCCCGCTCATTCTTGCGTTGCTGGCAAACAATCCATAAGTTAAGATTTTTTCTTTGTTTTGTCCGTAAATTTCTGTTACCTTCATTGATCCTTCTGTTAATGTGCCTGTTTTATCAACGCAGATACAATCTACAGAGCCTAAAGTTTCTGCAGAAGACAGGTTTCTGATTAATGCTTTTTGTTTAAGTAATCTTTTTGTACCTAAGGCTAAAGATATGGTTACTACGGCAGGAAGTCCCTCTGGCACAGCCGCTACAGCTAAGGCAATTGCAGAAATTAAAGCATTGAGTAAATTTTGTCCATAAATAAATTGTTCAATACCAATAATAAATGCAATTACAAGGACAATTCGTCCGATTGATTTACCAAGATTATTAAGCTTTTGTTGCATAGGAGTTTGTACCTCTTTTTCTGCAGCCACCAGATGGGCAATTTTGCCTATTTCCGTATTCATACCGGAAGCAGTGACAATGCCTAAGCCTCGTCCGGCAGCAATGCTGGTGCCGGAATAAACCATATTAGTTCGCTCCGGCAGGACCACCTTCTCATCTAGTTTATTGGTATTTTTGAAAATAGGTGTTGATTCACCTGTTAGAGATGCCTCATTGGTTTCCAGGTTGTAACACTGCGTAATTCTTATATCCGCAGGTACTTTTTGGCCTTCCTCCAAAACTATTAGATCGCCGGGAACAAGCTGGGTACTGGGGATCTTTTGTAAAACAGCGTCTCTGTAAACTAATGAGTCTGTTGTAACCAACTTTTTTAATTGAGCAATTGTTTTTTCTGCCCGATATTCTTGTATGAATCCAACTACCCCATTTATGACAACAATTGCCATAATTAAGATCGCATCTAAAGTATGGCCTAGTAGGAATGATATAGCAGAGGCTGCAAAAAGTATGATAATTAGAAAACTTTTAAATTGGGAAAGCAGTATAACAAAAATATTCTTCCCCCCTTCTTCTTTTAAGATATTGGGGCCGTATTTAGTAAGCCTGATGGAAGCTTCTTGACCAGATAACCCCTTTTTTAAATCAGTATTAAGCTCTTTGGATAAATCCTCCGCAGATTTTTGAAACGCCTTTTCCATCAACTTCCATTGTAGATGATTTTAAAAGAATGGTATAGTGGATTTAGGATGAATTATTTTGAAGTTTTAGCACATGGGGGTGAGCAGGTAATTGAAAAGCTCACGCCTGCCGCAGATCAGATTATCCGCAGCAGTTCAATTAAATTTACCATTTCGGCGCTGATACTACTTGGAATTTTAACTTTTCTATCAATTCTTAACAAAAATGAAAAAATAAAGTATCTTTTATTTGGTCTCTTGGTGGTCATAATTTTGGCAAATACCATTTATCTATCCGGTTCGACAATTTATCTTAATCAAATATCTTTAACCAAGGGTCCGGTCCATTACCACGCCGATTTTGAAATCTGGAATTGTGGCAAGAAAGTAGACATTGCTGATCCAAAGGGTTTATCCAATAAAGTAGGAACGGAAGTTGTACATGAACACAATGATGACAGGATTCATATTGAGGGGGTAATTTTAGATAAACACCAGGCCAGTTTGGGGCATTTTTTTGAAGTAGTTGGAGGACCTTCTTTGGAAAGCGAAATGAGATGTCTTGGTGAGTTTGTCAAACCGCAGGTTTTTGTTTACAAGACAGATGGCAGCTCTTTTTCCCAGCAAAAGTTAGTGAGTAATCCGCAAGATTATGTTATTTCACCTTATGGTCAGGTTCCACCAGGAGATTGCATCATCATAGAATTTGGTCCCCAGAAAGAAAAAACTGATAAACTTTGCAACTTTTACAAAGTAGCTGTAGAGAAAGGAGAATTGGTAGAGAAATGAATGTTATTCATTTGCCAACTTTAGGTTTAGTTTTGGGCTCTGCCGCAATAGATTCTATCAACCCCTG
>CAYIDT010000071.1:0-2673 GCA_964362265.1 uncultured Gammaproteobacteria bacterium
ATAATGGAGAAGCTTTTGACTTCTCTTTCAAAAAAAACTTTAAGTTTTTCTAAAGGTTCGGAGATTGAAGGCAAAGTTATTTTAAAAACTCCCTCAGAATTAATTCTTGATTTAGAAAGTAAATCAGAAGGTTATATACCAGCACAAAATATACCAACAGATGTCCTGGATCATATAAAACTTGATGATAAACTCGTCTGTATAGTAGTTGATCCGGAAAATGAGCAAGGCCAAGTAATTTTAACTCTCAGTAGGCCTCAAACTAGTAACTTTAACAACTTATCTCAAAAATATAAAAAAGGAGAGATTTATAAAGGTAAGGTTACAAAGTCAAATCAAATAGGAGTGTTTGTTGAACTTGAACCAGGGTTAGAGGGTTTAATTAAGGCTCAAAGTTTAAAACCTGAGGTGGGTATTGAAGTCGGGCAGGAAATTTCCGTAAATTTAGATGCAATAGATACAGACAAACAAAGGATCTCGCTCTATCCGGTCTTGACAACAACCAAGGGATTGATATATAAATAGTCTGCTAGATTATGAATGAGGAAAAAGATAAGGAAACTAAAGAAGAGATAAAAGAAGAGATAGAAGAACCAAATATGGAAGAAGACAGTACAAAAACTTCTTCTGCCCAACAAATACCCACTACCGGGATATATTCTAATCAACCCAAAGGAGTAAGTAAGCTTCCTCTTATAATTGTAGGGCTTTTGATCCTTTTACTGATTGGCGGCGGCGGCTATCTTATCAGAGGAAAATTCTCCCAAGCCCCACCGCAACCTCCTACACAGCTGGAAACCCCTTTAATTGTTACTTCCATTGAGCCCTCTCCTCAAATCGTTGATCGTTCAAAATATACTCTGCGAATTTTAAATGGGACTAGTAGGTCTGGTCTAGCAGGTTCTGTTTCAGCTAAACTTAAGGATTTAGGCTATATTATTGATAAAACTGGAAATGCTACACAATCTGGCTTTCCCCAGACGTTGATTCGCGTAAAACTTAACCTGGCAGAGTTAGTTAGTCAGCTGATTAAAGATTTAAGCCCGGATTTTGACGCTAAGGAAGACACAGAGCTTCCATCATCAGATACAGTGGATTCAGAGATAATTTTGGGAACAAAGTAAGGGTTATCTAGTTATCTATCAGTTTATTTAACTCCCTTGCTGAAAGGTTTTATCTAATTGTGCCTATTAAGCTTTTATTAAGGGTGATTTTGGCCATCGGCTTTGCCGCACTGGCAGTTATTTTTTCAGAACTTATCCCCGTAGAGGGGACTCAGCGCCTGATACTTAGAATCTCAATTACAATCGCTGCCGCAATTATTGGCTTGATAATTTTTCCTGATATAGCTTCCAAAATCACAGTTTGGTCTCTTGCTTCACTCAACTTTTTTATTAATAGGATAGCATCTGAAGTTTTAAATCAACTCTTGCGTTTTCCAAGGGGAGCGTTTCATTTTCCATTTGGGATGCCTCCAACTCAAGTTGGAGGAATCAGTTTACAAAGGCCTTTAATTTTGGATACTTCAAGTTTAATTGACGGTAGGGTTTTGGATATTGCTAAAGTGGGTTTTTTGTTTGGGCTCTGTCTTGTCCCTAATTTTGTTTTACTGGAGCTTCAGCAAGTGGCAGACTCATCTGATCCGCAAAAGCGGGCAAGAGGAAGAAGAGGTTTTGAGATTTTAAATGACCTAAAAAAAATTTCGGGATTAAAAGTTGAGGTTTGGGATAAAGATGCAGGGGGAAAGTCCGTTGATGAAAAACTTATTAAACTAGCTAAGGGTTTACATGGTAAACTTGTAACTTGTGATTTTAACTTAAATAAACTGGCAGGAGCTCATAACGTTTCGGTATTAAATGTAAATGATTTATCTAATGCAGTTAAAACCGCAGTTATTCCGGGAGAGAAAATGAAGGTTAATATGGTTCATATTGGTAAGGATTTAGGGCAAGGGATAGGTTATTTGGAGGATGGAACAATGATTGTGGTAGAAAATGGGGTAGAGGATTTAGGTAAAAAAATTGAAGTTGAAGTTTCAAGAGTGCTCCAAGGATCAGCTGGAAAGATGATATTTGCTAAGAAAATGTAGTTTTCCACAACGCTTATTTTTCTGTTAATACCTAAAAGTATATAACTTATTCAGATTGCTACATTAGCCCAAACCTTCTATTATATCCTCAAATAAAAACTACAAGCCTATGAAAATCTTAAACTAGTTTACCTATGGGGTAAGTAAAACTTGACAAATAGTAATTTTAGTGGTATAAACAAATATAATATGAATTTAGCACAAATCTTCGTTCAGAAAAAAGCAAGAAGAGTAATTAGAAGAACTGATGTAGTTGCACAGCAGGTTAAAAATATTTTACAAAAAGCTGATCAAAAGTTAATTCTTATGGTCAGAAGTTAAAAAAAAGAGCATTACTACCGCAGACGGACTCGAATAGCAATGCCCTTTGTTAATTTCAGAAAACAGTTTAAAGAGCAGATATAAACTGTTTCCTATTTTTACATTAGATCAAATTTAAGGGGGTTGTCAAGACCCCAAAATAGCTTTGATTTTAAAAAATTGAGAACAATATGCCCTCAATACTTCAGTAGTATTCAGTATTTGGTGATTAGCATCGGGGGTTTGTCTAGGGCAGGGACAAGCTCCCGATAGTGTTCATCAAA
>CAYIDT010000072.1:0-1255 GCA_964362265.1 uncultured Gammaproteobacteria bacterium
TGTGAGGTTTTCAAATGCTGACACTTTATAATACTTTAACTAGAAAAATTGAAGAATTTAAACCATTGGTTCCGGGAAAAATAGGAATGTATACTTGTGGACCAACTGTTTATGAGTTTCAGCATATTGGAAATTTTAGAACGATGATTTTATCCGATATTTTGCGCCGTGTCCTTACGGTAAATGGATATGAGGTAAAATTTGTTAGAAATATAACAGATATAGATGACAAAATTATTAAAGGAGCTAAAGAAAAAAATGAGTCAATTGATGAGTTTTCAAAGGAATTTACTGACAAATTTTTTGAAGACATAAATAGTTTAAACATACTTGCTGCAAGTGTTTCCCCAAAAGCCACAGAACACGTTGGAAAAATGATCAAATATATTAAGGTTTTAATAGAGAAAGGTTTGGCTTATGCAGAAGAAGATGGTTCAGTCTATTTTGACATTTCCAAATTCCCTGATTATGGAAAGTTATCACAACTTGATAAACGGGAACTTAAAACCGGAACCAGAATTTTGTCTGATGAATATAGCAAAGATAATATCCAGGATTTTGCACTTTGGAAGTCTGTCGGTCCGAATGAGCCTGTTGGATATGATAGCCCATGGGGTAGAGGTAGGCCCGGCTGGCATATTGAATGTTCAGTCATGAGCCAGGAGTATTTGGGGGAAACTTTTGATATTCACGTTGGTGGGGTAGATTTAATGTTCCCCCATCATGAGAATGAGATTGCTCAGAGCGAGGGAAAAACAGGTAAACCTTTCGTCAGATTTTTTGTACATGGAGAAATGCTGCTTGTGGATGGAGGCAAGATGAGCAAATCTTTGAAAAATTTCTATTTGTTAAAGGATTTGGTGGAGCGGGGCTTTGATCCTTTGGCTTATCGCTATCTAGTTTTAACAGCACACTACAGGGATAAGTTGAATTTCACTCGGCAGTCTTTGCGGGCTGCGCAAAATACTTTGGATAAAATTAGAGAGGAGATTAGAGCTTGGGATCAACCTAAAGAAGTAATAGATGATATTTGGCAGAAGTTCCTTGAGGCTGCCAGTAGTGATATAAATATGCCACAAGCTGTTGTGGTGTTACACGAGCTTTTAAAATCTGATTATCCAACATCTAGTAATTCAGCCACAATTTTAAAAATGGATGAAATTTTAGGACTAGGGCTATCTGAATATCTTGGAAAACCACTTGATGTACCGGTTGAGGTAATGGATTTGGTTAACCAGAGAGAAAATGCCCGCAA
>CAYIDT010000072.1:1355-2622 GCA_964362265.1 uncultured Gammaproteobacteria bacterium
ATGTTTTCTAAAACTACCTTAAAAAATGGTTTAACTTTAATTACTGTCCCCATGCCCCATCTGGATAGCGTCACAACTTTAGTGGCTGTTGGAGCCGGTTCCCGGTATGAAACCAGGAAAATAAACGGCATTTCTCATTTTTTGGAACACATGTTTTTCAAAGGGAGTAGAAAATATCCGAGCGCTGAACAAATTGCCATACTTTTAGATGGTATTGGAGCATTTCACAATGCTTCAACTGGAAAAGAATATACAAACTATTGGATCAAATCAGCCAGCAAACACATCAAGCTGGCAACAGATTTGATTTCTTCGATGATCAAAGAGTCACTTTTGGTCGAGGAAGAGATTGAAAAAGAAAAAGGAGTCATTGTGGAAGAACTCCGGATGTATCGAGATAACCCTCAACGCTATGTGGGAGATCTTTATGAACGGCTGCAATTTGGAAACCAACCTTTGGGTTGGGATGTTGGAGGAGATGAAAAAACCATAACAGCTTTTACAAGAGCGGATTTTATAGAGTATGTGGATTCTTTGTATTCACCAAAAAATATGGTGTTAGTTTATGCAGGTAATTTACCAAAAAATATAAATAAGTTAGCAGAAAAATATTTTTCTGATCTACCGCAAAGGTCTCAATTCAAATACCAACCATATAAAAAACAAAAACAGACTAAACTAAGAATAAATGTTTTTTACAAAAAAACCGACCAGGCTAATTTAATTTTGGGAGTGGAATCTTATGATCGTCAAAACTTAAAAAAATATGCCGCAATAGTCTTGGGAATTATTTTAGGTTCGGGAATGTCTTCCAGACTTTTTACACAAGTTAGAGAGAAAAGAGGCCTTGCCTATCATATTAGTGCGGGAGCAGATTTTTATGCAGATACTGGCGAATTTACAGTTTATACAGGATTAAAACTGGAAAAATTAGAAGAAGGATTACAAGTTATCAGAGCGGAACTTGAAAGATGTGTTTTAGAGAAAGTAACTGATGAGGAATTGAAAAAAGCCAAAGAGATGATAAGGGGAAGATTGGCAATAAGTGAGGAATCAACTAATTATTTGGCAGGATATTTTGGGTTTCAATTTGTTTTGGATCGGAAAATTGAAACTTTTGAGGAATATTTAAAAAATATTGATGATGTAACTGCCCAGGATTTACAAAATGTGGCCCAAGAACTTTTTAAACCTGAAAGGTTTAATTTACAAATAATCGGGCCCTTTAGGAATGCAGAACCTTTTGAGAAAATTCTTTCTCACTAAT
>CAYIDT010000073.1:0-2487 GCA_964362265.1 uncultured Gammaproteobacteria bacterium
ATGGCGCCTGGTTTATTATGAGAGGAGACACGGATACGGGTTCTTTCCGCTACGCAAGAGGAAACTCCAACTTTCCCGGTAACTGGACTAACCGGGAAAATCTCAAATATGACTACTTTAACAGTGTATTCTCTAAATAGATTTAAAGGTGAACATGAGCAACTGATTCAAAAAAGGCATTTAAAAAAGCAAAAGGAAGCCAAAGCATATAAGTATATCTCTCAAGTTAGCGATACTATTTCTAATTTACCAATTTTTTTAGGAAGTCTTTTATCTGTAGTATAAAATATTTTGGCATTTGAGTCTATGGCTGAAGCTAGATGTATGGCATCCGGAGCCCGGACTGAAGGATAATCAGCTCTAATTTTTGCAGCTGCTCTGGCTATTTGTCTTGTTACATCAACAACAGTTATCAGTCCACCCGCAGTGAGAAAATTTTCATAGTCAGCCAGATTTTTTTCAAGTCCTTTCTTGTATATTTTAACCAGAAATTCTTCAAAAACCAGTACAGAGATAAATATTTGGTCTCCTGAGTGAAGAATTTTATCAAGTAATCCTTGAGCTTTTTCTCCGCTGGGGCTTTTCTTGTTATAGGCAAGAATAAAAATATTAGTATCGAGAGCTACTCCCATGCACTGCGTTCCTCTTCCAGATATTTATCCCTATCTTCACCTTCCCAAGGGTCTTTCAAATTTTGAATATAATCCCCAGGCCATTTCCAGGCTTCTCTGACACTGACCGGGGAAAGGACAATTTGCTGCCCATTTACTGAGACATTCATTTTTTGCCCAGGTTTAACCTGAAGTTTTTTTCTGGCTTCTTTGGGAATAACCACCTGATATTTAGTGCTAACTAGGGTTTGCATTTCGTAATACATTTTCTCAAAATGTAAAACAAAAGTCAAGTGCATCTATTCGTAAACTTGAATTTAACCATCTCAATTAACTATAATCTACTATTATGGAAAGAGGTGAAAACAGGAGTTATCTATTTTGTATAACTGGACTCCCGGGAAGTGGAAAATCTACGGCAGCTGATATACTTTCTGAAAATTTAACAAAAAGCGGTATTCACACAGCTCATTACACAACTGATGGAATAAGAGATAAACTTTATCCAAATCTTTCTGATGAAGCCAGGTTTGGTAATTGGGAGCCTGGTGAATTAGATACTGTATATAATTGTTTGTCTATGCTAATATCTGAGTTATTTAGATATACTCCTCATCCGTTTTCAGTTGTAACTGATGGAACGTTCAGATTTGAAGCTCAAAGAGAAAGATTAAGAGAAATAGCTCTTTACACTGACAGACAGTTCAAACTAATTAAAGTAGACGCGGATGAAGAAATAGTAATACCCAGGGCGGAACAAAGGCTTACTCAGAGACAAGGAGCAGGAACACCGAATTATTATTCTGCAAAAGGCGTATATGAAGAACCAGCTGGTGAAGTATTCCATATAGATAACAATGGCAATCTTAGTAATTTAGAAGCCCAAATACTAAGGTTCGTAAGTAAACTCCATAGAGGTATTGACGTTCTCCAGATTAAAATGTAAAACTAGGGTTATGAAAAATGCTCTTTTATCTGTAATTATTCCCTCCCGAAACGATGAATTTCTGCAAAAAACTATTGATGATTTATTTGCGAAAGCAAAAGAAAGTATCGAGATAATTGTAGTCCTTGACGGATATTGGCCAAAAACACTTCTCAGGGATGATCCAAGAGTAATCATTCTCCATCAAGGAACTTTTCATAACTCACGGGGCATGAGAGCCGCAATAAATGACGGGGTTGCCCTCTCAAAAGGAGGCTACATTATGAAGACCGACGAGCATTGCATGTTTGGTGAGGGGTTTGACGTTAAGCTAAAAGCCGACTGCAAAGATAATTGGGTTGTTATCCCCAGGCGCTACCGACTTGACCCATATGATTGGAAAATTATTGAGGATGGCCGTCCCCCTATTGATTACATGTTTCTTGATTACCCATATAAGACCAAAGGTGATGTTACCGACGGATTGCACGGAAACGAATGGAGACAAATGTACAACGAGAGGCGCGACGTATTAATTGACGATACCATGAGCTCGCAGGGCAGCTGCTACTTTATGCCAAGGATTTGGTGGAATTTCATTGGTCCCATGGATGAGGAGTTATACGGAAGTTTTACCCACGAGGCCCAGGAAATTGGAAACAAAACATGGCTGGGCGGAGGCAGACTTGTAGTAAACAAAAAGACCTGGTATGCACACTTTCACAAAGGCAAAAAGGGTAAGGGGTATGGATTTAGCACGGAGCAGTATAAAAAATTTAGCCGGGAAAAGGAAAGAGGAAGACTTGCCTGCATAGACTATTGGATTAATAATAAGTGGCCGAATAGAGTTCATGATTTTGAGTGGTTAATCAATAAATTCGCTCCATTACCTAATTGGCCTGAAAACTGGAAAAAACAGATAAAGATCGACGCCAAATATGATTTTTCGAA
>CAYIDT010000074.1:0-2434 GCA_964362265.1 uncultured Gammaproteobacteria bacterium
AAAAAGCATTAAAGGGCTAACTATTACTCAATAATCTTCCCGTCTTCTACCCTTAAAATCCGAGCTTGATCTAAAAAGGATTTGGGGATGTTTTCCAATTCCACTGTGGCAATGATAGTTTGCTGCTTACTGACTATTTCCACCACAGTAGCCCGGTGATTTGCATCCAGCTCAGAGAATACATCATCCAAAAGTAAAATCGGCCGCTTCCCAAAAACTTTGGCCATATATTCAAGTTGCGAGAGCTTAAAAGCTAAAGTAACTGTTCGCTGTTCCCCTCTTGAGCCGAAATGGGCGAGATTTCTACCATCGAGTAAAATCTCAAAATCATCCCTATGTGGTCCTATCAATGTGGCTGCAGCAGCAACTTCTCGACCATTTGTTTCATTTAATTTCTCCACACTCACCAAATTCTGTTTGTATTCAAACTGAAAATCTCCAAGCGGCTTTTTAAGCTCATTTATAAAATTAAAAAATGCTTGTCGCTTGTTACTTATGACTTGTCCCTTTTCTACCAACTCATTTGTCCAAAACTTGAGCTCATCCACCTTTCCATGCCCCTCTCTAATTCTTTTTAACACCCTATTTCTGTTAGTTAAAATTTGCTCATATAAAGTTAGAGCTTTTTTATAATACGAATCCACTTGAGCCAACCCTAAATCCAAATGCCAACGACGCAGCGAGGGCGCCCCAGTAACCAAATTGATATCGGATGGGTAAAAAATTACTGCAGGTAAATTTCCTATAAAATCAACCACTCTTCTCGAAATACCGTTAATTTTTACTCTTTTAGAAAATTGATAGTCTAAAATCTGCGTATTAATTTCCAGCTTAGTTTCATTTTCTTCATTGCAGATTGCACATTGTACATTACATTGATTTTCTCCTTTCCTAATCAGCTCCTCTTCTCTCTCCGCTCTCCCCGATTTTGTAGTAGATAAAAAATAAATTGCCTCCAAAAGGTTTGATTTCCCAACAGCGTTATTACCAACAAGAACTGTGGGGCTTTGGTCAAATTTTAATTCAAGCTGGGCATAATTCCTAAAGTTAAGTAAGTTAAGTTGCTTAAGAAACATATTTTCATTTCCCCTCCCAGTGTCCTAGTCCTAAAAATTCTTTTACCCTAAAAGGAAGGTACTTCTCGTTAAAAACTAAACTCGGCCACATAGTTAATATTCCAATTGTAAAAACAATTATTCCAAGGCCAATAAAAATTGGGACAACCCCAAAAATATCAGCCAAAACTCCGGTTAAAATCACAGGAATGAGCGCAAATGCATTCATCATCATGCCTAAAACCGAAAAGATTTTCCCCCTATTCTCATCAGTTGTAGATTCCTGCAGAATGGTTTGTGATGGAATTATAACCGCCACCGTTGCGATCCCTAAAAGAAAAGCCCCTAAGGCAAAAGTAGACGATAGGCTTGGGGCATTAAAAAAGTAACGAAGGTGAGGAATCTGTTCGGGAAGATCTATTGAATTGAAAAATCGAGCAAGCGTTGGCGCAACACCTACTATAAAAAGCAAAATTCCTGCCATTATTATTGCCGGAATTACCACAGACCTTCTTGGAATATACTGACAAAATCTTCCTACAACTATCACACCAATTACCATTCCTAAACTTAGAGGAAGCATTAAAAAAAGCGAGGCATCAGAGGCCTGAATATGTAAAACTCGTTCCATATAGGATGCAATTGTCACAGCCAAAATCCCGATTACTCCCTGCATTGCAGAAAGAAGTCCTAACGATGCTGCAACATTAAGCTTTCCTCTAATAAATCGAATAGTTTTTGATGTCTCGCTGATAGTCAAACCAATTATTCCCTTACTTAAATATTTACCATTTTCGACAACTTTTAACTTCGGCAAGTTTTGTGAAAGTAAAAAGGCCAAAAATAGTGTGCTTGATCCGACATAAAAAATTACATTTATCCCCACAAGGTTAAAGATTGGACCAGCAAGAGTATACCCAATCAGAAATGAACCATATAAGGTAAAAGAGAACAAGGAGTTAGCCAGAAAAAGTCTTGTCTTGGGAACAAGAAGAGGAATTGATGAGTTTTCAGCTGGCATAAAAAATTGATTTAGGGTATTTATCAAAAAGACGTCAATTATAATAAGTGGAAATGAGTGCTTAATAAAAACAAGGAGCAAAATAGAAAGAGCAAGTAGTAAATCTAAAACAATAATAACTTTGCGTTTATCAGCTATATCTACAAAAACTCCTGCAAAAATGCCAAAAATTAAAGCTGGAAGATAAAATGAAATAATTAGTGCTGAAACTGCCAAATTTGAATCAGTTAACTTAAAAACCCAGAGGATAAGAGCAAAATTCAGAGTGTTTACTGCAAGCTGCATTAAAATCTGGTTTATCCAAAGGTATTTAAATCCGGAATTGGAAAGTACCGAAGCAAAAATGGCTTTTGGCATA
>CAYIDT010000075.1:0-2397 GCA_964362265.1 uncultured Gammaproteobacteria bacterium
ATCGGAAAAAAGCGAGGGAGGAAATTTATCCAAACCAAAAAATCTTAAAAATATTGCCAATATTATAATAGATAAAAAAAGAATCTTTTGTGGTTTTGTCATTTTATCTATTATCTCACGTTTATTACAAATCAGATTACTCTAACAATATAAAATACTGCCTCTCCACTGAATGTAAGGATAATTTTCTCTAAATTTAGTTTCGGGTCACCAGAAAATTCCGAAGGGAATAGTCTGTTACTTGGGAAAATAAAAATAGTTTTACTTTCACCTCTCTCGCTTGGCCAGTCTACTTTTCGAAATTCAAATCTACCAATTTTCTGAGGACGTATTTTTTCAGCATCAGAATAATATTTACCATTTATTAACTTTTTTGCTTCATTTTGATAGTCTGAAATAGGAATTACTCCATAAAAAAGAAGATGTATATAGCTTTCGGTATTTGGGTCATCAATAACAACGCGAATATCTTTTGGTTCTTTTTTTAACAACTGTGCTATTTCTTTATAACCAAAATCCCAATCCCTCCATTTATATAGCGGGCTTACTAATAAAAAATTAAATAAATAGTATATTAGGGAAAATGTAAAAAACATTATCAAGGCAAACAAAAATCCTAATTTGAATCTTTTAAAATAATCTAATAAGTTACTTATCCCAAAAGCTATCATTAATGAGATTGGCATGAAAAAAAGAATTGCTCTATATGTATGAAATGGGTCCGGAGTCAATGAAGCAGGAAGTGGTCCTAGCAGAGTCCAAATTAATAAAGGCTTTTTTTGAAAATTTCCTTTAATAAATTTCCATACTCCAATCATAAGAAACGGAAAAATCCAAAAATAAAAGGTGCTAAACCCCTCAACTGACCTTTGATTATTATAATCACCTAGCCAAAATAAATTCATTGGTGAGTAGTAATGTAGATACATTGATGCAAATTGATTAAAAACTGAATAAATTGAACTTGACTCACTTCTGGAAAAAACGCTTACCCCTAAAGCCCTATGATAGCTGGCCGGCTGAAAACTTAAAAGTAATATAGGTAAGTACAAAAATAGGGCAAGTAATAATCCCAAAATCCAAACCTTTTTAAGTTCCCAAACATTTTTTAAGCTTATAATTGAGACTCCTAGAAATATGGGAACAACTAATCTTGGAGATTGATAACTGTACATGGATAATAAAAAAAACAGCAAGCTGATAAAAAAATATTTTCTTGTGAACTTATCTAAAAACTTAATCCAAAAATAAAAACCCGTTGCAAAAAATAATAAAGCTAAGTTTCCCTCAAATGCTCCCTTGCTATAAAAAATAGACCACGGTGAAAAAGCGACAATAATTGCAGAAAAAATTCCAACCCTTTCTGACTTAAAAATCTTCCTGCCAATTAAAAAAGCAAATAGTATTAAAAAAATCCCAGATAAAGCAGACAGTAAACGCGTTGAAAACTCATTAAGGCCAAATATTTTCATAATTGGAACAGATAAATAAACATAAGCGGGCATAAAGAAAACTTCAAAAGATCTAAAAAATACTGGTAATTTTTGTCCATATTCATCTCTTCCAGTTTGAAGAATCGACCAGGAGTTAAAACCTAGCGCTGCTTCATCTCTAAAAAGGCCAATATTATTATCTCCCAGAGACCAAAATCTAATTAAAGTTCCCAGGGAAACTATTAAAATTAAAGCTATCTTAATCTTATCCATAAACTTGTAAAAACATTTTTTGCTCCAAGAGCCATAGTTAAAATTAAAGGAATTGAGAAAAATATTGTTTGATTAAAATCCCGCCATTTAAAAATAAATGTAAGTACTAAAATAATTGTTGTATAAATGATTAAGAATTTTGCAAACTTTTTCATCTCTTTAGCAAAAAGTCCAAAAATAAGTAGCACAAGATGGAAAAATTGAAATTTTTGTTTCTCTATCAGACCAACCCGTTCTCTTGGGTGTCCGGCAAAAAAATAATTACCAATATCTAAATTCTCAAAAACTATTCCCATCCGATCATAAAAAATTTTTGAAGGCCAGTTTAAAAAAATGCTATTTATTGGAATTTGACTTATTTTCCCTCTTTGATAATCAACTAATACTTTTGCCTCATTAATTTCCTGGGGGATATTTATTGAGAATAAATTTAATGGTAAGGAGAAAGACCTAAACCATGGAGTTGAGACAATAACTAGAAAGATAAAAAATACTAACACAATTAAATTCTAACACATGGTATTATTTACAATGTGAAGCTTTCAGTTATTATTCCAGCATTTAACGAAGAAAAAACTATTCTAAAAATAATAAAGAAAGTTTTATTACAACCCAATGTTCATGAAATTATAGTAGTAGATGATGGCTCAACAGATAATACTTTAGAAATTTTAAGAAAAATTAAAAATAA
>CAYIDT010000076.1:0-2329 GCA_964362265.1 uncultured Gammaproteobacteria bacterium
GGACACGGAGATATTGCATCTGTTTTAGTTGACCGAAAAGGTTGGATTTTCTTTGCCTCCGGCGTGAGCAACAGCGGTGAAACACGAGAATCAGAGTATCAAAGAGAGATTAATCTTTTGATGAAGCAGAATAAAAATAAACACATCGTTTACTTCGGTTCTCTCTCTATCTTTTACAATGATACAAGGTATACTAGGCACAAAAAATACATGGAAGAACTGATAAGGAAAAGTTTCAAGCACTATACTATTATTAGGATGGGGAATATTACCTGGGGCAAAAATCCCCATACGATTATTAATTTCCTTCGTAATAGGTATAAACTAGGCAAGCCATTAGAAATTCAAGATACTTACAGATATATTGTAGAGAAGGATGAGTTTTTACACTGGATAAATCTAATTCCAGAATGGCCATGCGAAATGAATATTACGGGCCAAAGGATAAAAGTCAGTCGTATTGTTAAAAAGTATGTCCACCATAAAATACATTCTAAAAAAATTTAATATTACTTTTGGCAGGAGAACACCGATGCCAATTGAAATTCCAAATTTCGGCAGAGATAATCTGGCAACACTGTTTGCCGAGCTTGGATTTAAAACCGGAGCAGAAATCGGGGTGGAAGCCGGCATCTATTCAGAAATTCTTTTAAAAAACTCGGGTTCAAAACTTTACAGTATCGACCCCTGGAAGGCTTACACTGGCTTCCGAGACTATACGGTTCAAGATAAGCTAGATAGCCTTTATAAGGAAACCAAGACGCGTCTTGCGCCTTATAACTCCGAAATTATCCGCAAATTCAGTATGGATGCTGTCAAAGATTTTGCTGACAACTCACTGGATTTTGTTTACATTGATGGCAACCATAGCTTCCTGAATATTGCTAACGACATCGTTGAATGGTCAAAGAAAGTTAAAGTTGGCGGAATAATTAGCGGGCATGACTATGTAAAACACAAACCTCATATGAAAATCCACGTTAAACAAGTCGTAATAGCATATACAGATGCTTACTGTATCAAACCTTGGTTTGTTTTAGGTAGCTACGCCGAAATCCCTGGCCAAATTAGAGACAATTCCAGATCCTGGATGTGGGTAAAACAATGACTATTAGTTTTATTATTCCAACAATCGGCCGTCCCTCGCTTAAAAGGACGCTGGCCTCTATTGAAAAATGGGAAGGAGATGAGGTTTGGGTAATACAACACTCTCCCCCTTCCGGTACCTGGGGCAATCTGGAGCGCAAGGAAGGTATCAGGAACTCAACCTGTGACTATATAGCCTTTATGGACGATGACGATTACTATACAAAAGGCCATAGAAAAGTTATGGACAAAGCCATTAAGGAAAACCCTGGAAAACCAAATCTATTTAAGTTAAAGTACCCTAACGGTAAAATCCTCTGGGACAGAAAAAAAATCGTACCCGGGAATATCAGCAGCCAAATGATTTTGGTTCCAAACAAAGTTAAGATGTTCTACCGCTTCCAGTTCCCCGGTAATACAAATATGGGAGATTATTACTTTGTGGCAAGATGGAAGTTCCCGGAAGTAGTCTTTCGAAAAGAAATTATCGCCATGATGGGGCACAATGACGGGGAAAAATGACAACGCTAGATTATATACTAAAAAAATTCAATATCACCTTTAATGAAAAAATGCGAATTCCGATTGAAATTCCCAACTTCGGAAGGGATAATATGGCTTCCCTATTTGCTGAGCTCAAATTTAAGACCGGAGCAGAAATTGGCGTATGTGATGGAGATTATTCGGAAAGTTTAGCTAAAAATAATCCCGAAATGCAGCTTTTCAGTATTGATCCCTGGCAAGGCTTACCCGAATACTATGATTATCGCAAAAAAGAAATTTTTGAACAAATGCTTGTAAATGCTACATTAAAACTAAAAAAGTATACCAACTGTACAATGGTTCGAAAATCAAGCGCTGAAGCATCTAAAGATTTCAAAGATGAATCATTGGATATGGTGTATATAGACGCAAACCATCGGCTTGAATTCGTTATTAACGACATTTCAATATGGCTACCAAAAATCAAAAGTGGTGGTATTATATCTGGCCATGATTACTTAGAAATTACAAAGCCTTCCCATACTCATGTCTTCGAAGCAGTTAATGCATATACCAAAAGCTACAATATAAAACCCTGGTTTGTCCTTGGCCGAGATACTAAGGTACGAGGTGAAATTCGAGATAAAAGAAGATCATGGATGTGGGTCAAACAATGATAATTAGCTATATTAATCCCGTACCTAAACTTAGTGAATGATTATCTGCCCTGTTACAGAAGCGGTAGGAGTAGCTGTATCAA
>CAYIDT010000077.1:0-2311 GCA_964362265.1 uncultured Gammaproteobacteria bacterium
AAGGAATTAAATCAGCGTAACTCTTCCATAAATGAGGAAACTCCTTTGGCCCAGACTCCTCCTTTTAAAAGTGATGGAGGTGTATATTTGGCCATAATTGACTCTGGTGTAGTTAATCCCTCATCTACATAATTAGTTCTTAGGGCTTTTCCTACCTTTTCAATTGCCTCCTCAAAAGAAGCAAATCTAATAACTTTACCTCCATAAATTCCATACCCAAATGGATTAAATGAGTGAGCTGGTATCCTTTTCCCTCCGTTTGATTCCTGCATAGAAATAGCAGGTAAAAGCCTCCAGTCAAACTGGTATTTATCTGCTACTGAGATAAAAAGGGAGCTATAGACTGCAAGTTCTGAGGAGTAGTTCTTGAAGAAACCCTCGATAATTTTTGCTCTGGCATCTTGCTTTTGAATTTCTGCAGAAACTTCAAGTTGAGAGTTTGGAAGAGCCTGATAAAGTCTGTAGCTTACAGAGGTAGGTTGACTTAATTTGGATGTAGAAATATAGATTAGCAGAAAAGCGGCAAAAATGATGGCTGAAAGGGAAGTCCCAAACCAAGTAGCCAAAAAATTAGTTGCAAGATCCCCTCTTCGTCCGTCCATCTCAAGTCATAATACTAGAACTTATCCGGGTAATTTGTCAATTAGATCAAACTGAACTATTTTAGATCGAGTGTTAATTTGGCTAATCGGTGATCATGGCGGTATAAATGCCTTCTTCTGGTATAGCTGGCAATAGAATCTCTTATTATTTTTGCTTTAGGAGCTAGTTGCCTACATCTTTTTTCATCTGCCTCATCCATTTCAATAGGATGCTGTCCTGCAACTTGATATTTTGTTAAAATTTCAGTTTCAAGGTGGTTATTGTGTAATATAATATAGTCTAGCCTGTCCGGTTTACCCAAATAGTACATAAACGGTTCCAGATGATCTGAAACTTTATAGCCATCTGTTTGCCCACGCTCGCTCATCAAATTTCCTACGAAGATTAATTTTGCTCCCAATTCTTCCGATTCGAGTATTGCATCGACAACCCCATCAACCAAAAAATGTGGTAACAAACTGCCATATAAACTCCCTGAAGGAAAAACAATTTTTTGAGCGCTTATAATTGCGTTTCTGGCCCTTGGAGCAATTTTAGCATCGGTATCAAAATATAGAGAAACAATTTTATCATCAGGGTTATAATCCTCTCTTGTATGTCTAGTGTCGATCTCTGATTCACCATTAAGGATTACTTGGCTGGCAGTTTCCCCATAAAGTCTTAGATCATGTGAGGTAACATATAAAATATTTGAAGGTATCAAAAGTAGTTTTCGGAAATAATCCAATCCTTCTTGGTCACCATGGGCCCATCTTGTATAAAAAGAGATCATTTCATTTCCCAGACTTACTTCCCGATGATCTCTATAATTAAAAAGAGGTTGGGCAGCCTCCATTTGAGTGCCCGGTTCGCACAGAGCTAAAATACACTGCCTTGCATCACCTGGTGGGAGAATTCCCTCATCAACTCTGCGTCGTCCAGAATCCCCACCATCATCCCAGGTTCCGGCTATAGCAGTAATACAATCAGGGTTGTTATACCACCTTAAACCGGTTAGGAAAGAATATTGGCCGGTTCCTCCCCCAATACTGACCACCCTTTGAGTATATGGATTTGAAGGTTTTTCGTAAACTAAAGTATCTTCGGAGAGATTCTCCATAAAGTTTCATAAGCATATCATACTAAGTCAACCGATGCAAAAATACGCTGGATTTAGTAAAATAGGAAGAGTTAGCCGGGATGGCGGAATGGCAGACGCGCACGGTTCAGAGCCGTGTCCCAGCAATGGGGTGGAGGTTCAAGTCCTCTTCCCGGCACGCGTGGGCGAGTGGTGAAATGGTATACACGCTACCTTGAGGTGGTAGTGCCGAAAGGTGTGGAGGTTCGACTCCTCTCTCGCCCACTAAAGGACGGTTAGCTCAGTTGGTAGAGCGTCGCATTTACACTGCGAATGTCGGGGGTTCAAATCCCTCACCGTCCACCCTTCGACAAGCTCAGGGTAAACCTATGGAAACTGCCACAAAAATTTTGGCTTTAACTACAGTAGTATTTTTATTGATGAGTTTAATTTGGAATTTTTTAATGCCAAAACTTCCCCATATGCCCTGGGATATAGATTTAGGTAAGGTAGGAGTTCATCTTTATTTTCCACTGATTTCTTCAATTATAATAGCAACAATACTGACAATTTTTGTCTTTCATTTTTTTAAATGAGCGGCGGACCGGATTTGAACCGGCGACCTTCTCGTTGGCAACGAGACATTCTACC
>CAYIDT010000078.1:0-2306 GCA_964362265.1 uncultured Gammaproteobacteria bacterium
TTTTGGTCATTTTTTCTCTTACTAAAATTGGTCAGATTCCAATAATAATCATTAAAATCTTTTTTGAGTTGACTAAATTACCGCATCGTTTCCTTCGCTCACGTCTCACAATAATGAATTTTGAAAATCCGATTTTGCTTCGTGCCTTGACAAGTAAACCATCTAATCATCTGATTCCTATAACAGCTGCCTTGTTGTCTATACTTATATTTTATACTTATCTTATTTTCCAACTGGCCCAAGATCTTCCCTCTCCTACCAAACTTACAACTTCAAACAAACCTTTAACTACAGAAGTTTATGATAGAAATGGCAAGTTATTATACAGGCTTTATGAAGGCAAAAATCGTTCACTAGTAGAGCTTTCCGAGCTACCGGAATATTTAATCAAGGCAACAGTTGCAATTGAAGATAAAAGATTTTATAAACATGCCGGGTTTGATCCTTTAGCCATAATAAGAGCTTTCCGGGAAAAAGGCAATGGCTCTCTTCAGGGAGCTTCAACTATTACCCAACAACTTATTAAAAATACATTGCTTACTCCTGAGCAAACTTATACCAGAAAAATAAAAGAAATTTTCCTTTCGTTTTGGGCAGAGAGGATTTATTCTAAAAACGACATTTTACAAATGTATTTTAATGAAGCTCCATATGGGGGTCCTGCCTGGGGAATTGAAGCTGCAGCAGAAATTTACTTTGGCAAATCAGCTCACAACCTAAAGCTTGCAGAAGCTGCATTTTTAGCAGGACTTCCTGCTTCCCCTACAGAGTTTAGTCCATATGGGGCACACTTTGATCGGGCAAAGACACGCCAAAGGCTTGTTTTAAAAAGAATGCTGGAGGAGGGATATATTTCTAAACAGGACTTCGAACAAGCTGAAGATGAGCCAATGGAATTTAAAACTCCAATTTCACAAATTCATGCACCCCATTTTGTAATGTATGTTAAGGAGCTTCTTTCAGAAAAATATGGCCCAAGAGTTGTTTCCCAGGGAGGCTTAAAAATTACTACAACGCTTGATCTATCACTTCAGGAGCAAATTGAGCAAATTGTCAAAGAAGAGGTGGAAAAACTTACACCATTAAATGTTCAAAATGGAGCAGCTATGATAACAGATGCCAAATCAGGCCAAATTTTGACCATGATAGGCTCAAGAGATTATAATTTCCCCAGTTTTGGTAATTTTAATACAACACTTTCCTTACGCCAGCCCGGATCTTCTATTAAAGTTATCACTTATTCAGTAGCTTTTAAGCAGGGTTTTAGTCCTGGTACAACCATCTTGGACAGCCCTGTATCATTTAAAGATGGAGTTAATAACTACTCCCCCATAAATTATGATGGGCGCTTCCATGGTCCCGTATCAATCCGAACAGCTCTTGGTTCATCTTACAATATCCCGGCAGTTAAGATGCTCTCTATAGTTGGGGTAGAAAATATGATCCAAACAGCAAAGGATTTAGGAATTACTACTTTCACCCAACCCAATAATTACGGCCTATCCCTGACTTTGGGTGGAGGTGAAGTTAAAATGATTGACATGATGAGTGTTTACGGGACTTTTTCCCAGCTGGGTGAACACCACGATGTTACTCCTATTTTAAAAGTTACGGATTCCTCTGGAAATGTTTTGGAAGAATTTGAAGATAAACCAAGACAGGTTTTACAAGAAGAGATTGCTTATTTAATTACCAGCATCTTAACTGACAACAGTGCCAGAACTCCAGCATTTGGAGCAAATTCCTTACTCAATATCTCGGGCAGAAGTGTGGCAGTTAAAACTGGAACCTCGGATAATAAAAGGGATAACTGGACTTTTGGATATACTCCGGATTTTGTGGTTGGGGTTTGGGTGGGAAATAATGATAACTCCCCCATGAATCCACAACTTACCTCAGGGGTGACAGGAGCAACTCCAATCTGGAATAAAATTATGAAAGGAATTTTGGCAAACCGGGAGGATTTGGCTTTTAAGAAACCATCAGGCATAATCGAGGCTACAATTGATGGCAGGCGCGATCTAGTAGTTGCTGGGATTTTACCAAAAGGTCTGGTTAGGATTCGCAAAGATGCTGATAAAACCACTTTTTTTGATGCTTTTTCTTCTTATGCAACTCCCTCGGCCCAGGCTGCCATCAAAAACGCCTCCACAAATTGACAAAGTGATATCTGTTAGTACAAGTTGGGAAATTAATCCAATACCACCCAGGCCCGCAAGTCTTTTTTGGAGATTTTAACGGGAGCTGTTATAAAACGGGAGCTCTCTCCTATAAAAATTAAAGTTCCGTATTTTGAATTTAGCTTC
>CAYIDT010000079.1:0-2102 GCA_964362265.1 uncultured Gammaproteobacteria bacterium
TTGACCGCAAAATCCTGGCAGATTTGGCAGTAAACCACCCTGAAGATTTTAAAAAAATAGTAGCGGAGGTTAAATGAGCTAAACTGGCCTCACCTGAAAAGCCAATTGAGGAATATCAACACCTTCTTTATATTTAAGCTTTAAGTATACCTCATTAACATTCGTAAGTATAAACTTTTCAGGAAATTCTCCAATAGAATCTATAAATGGTAATAAATCCCTTCTGTATGCCATCAATGGAATTTCCCCTTGAAACATACTTAAAAGACAGGTAGCTCCTTCCTGCAAACCTCTATCCAGGGCATCTTCTGTTTTTGCTCTAAAATCAGGAAAAACTTCATGCACAGCTTCTACAAGGTCTATCTCCTTTGGCTCTCCCTCCAAAGGGTTAAATACCAATTTCATGGAAAAGTCATTGTCAAAGGGAATATCTGTAGTTTTCCCACTTCTTTCCCAAGAAGTTGACTCGCAAATCATATCTAAAACCTGTACTACCCGGTTTATTCTATAAAGAGTTCTTAAGTATCCCGCAATTTCATCATATAATGCCTCAACTTGCTCCTGATTAAATTGCCACATAGATCCAGCAACAGACGGTAATAATTCCTGCAACATTGCAACGCTTAATCCTCGGTTATAAGCTTGTGAACTGGAGTAATCTTGCAACATCTTTTCAAGCCTGCTCCATCTTTGTCCGGTTGCCCGAGTTACTTCAACCCATGGTATCGGTTTTATATCTTGTTCCATATAACCTAATATAAACATCCATACTATAACAGGAGTTACCCTTAATTTCCAGTTATGTTAAAATCAAGCTTGTGCAAGAAAAAATTTCCAAAATTCAAGAAGAATATTTGGCCAAGATTAAAAATACCTCAACTTTAAAAGATTTGGATGAGATTTTTTTGGGTCTTTTTGGAAAAAATGGGGCAATAGACGCTTTATCAAAAGATTTTCCCAAATTATCCGCGGATCAGCGCCGCAAAGTTGGACCATTATTTAATAAAACTAAGCAGGAGCTCGAACAGACAATCGAGGAACGCCGCCAGGAAGTAAGAGAGGAAAGTTACAAAAAGCTGGATCAGGAAACTCTGGATTTAGATACAAAAGTTGAAATTAAAAAACGAAAAGGCCATTTGCATCCAAATACCCAATTTACTCAAGAAATAGTCAAGCTTTTTGAAGCAATTGGATTTTCTCAGTTTGATGCCCCGCATATAGATACTGATTACAATAACTTTGAAGTTTTAAACTTAGGCCCTGATCATCCTGCAAGAGATTTACAGGACACACTATATATTGACTCTGAAAAATATGGCGTAAGGCAGGGTGAATTATTACTTAGAACTCACACTTCAAATGCTCAAATTCATATCATGAAAAACTTTAAACCCCCGTTTAGGATTATGAGTATTGGCCGTTGCTTCAGATATGAAAATCTGGATGTAAGACATGAACATACTTTTGACCAATTTGAAATTATGTATGTAGATAAAAACTTAACCATGACCAATCTTCAATATTTATCAGAATATTTCCTGAAATCAGTATTAGGAAAAGATATAAAAGTGAGACTTCGGCCAAAATATTATCCTTTTACTGAGCCAAGTATTGGATTTGATGGTGAATGTATCTTTTGCAAGGGAAAAGGTTGCAAAGTTTGTGCAGGCCTAGGATGGATTGAGGTCGGCGGAGGAGGCATGGTTCATCCTCAGGTTCTAAGAAACGGTGGCATTGATCCAAAAGTCTATTCAGGAATAGCATGGGGGCCTGGGTTACAAAGAATAATGATGCTTAAATGGGGCATTAAAGATGTCAGGTTATTTTTGAGCGGTGATTTAAAATTTTTGGAGAAATATTAATGAAAGTATCTATAAACTGGTTAAAAGAGTTAGTTGGCCTGAAAGTTTCTATTGATGAAGTAGTTAGACTGTTGCCGCTCCGTACCATCGGACTAAAAGAAATTACTCACGATTTTACCGGCGATAGCCGGCAAGCTTCGCTTATAGAGTTGGACATGAAAGGTTACAACCGCGCTGATTTATTATCCATAAGAGGAGTAGCCAGGGAGATAGCTGCTATTACCGACTCAAAACTAAAGT
>CAYIDT010000080.1:0-2069 GCA_964362265.1 uncultured Gammaproteobacteria bacterium
TAGATGATGGCTCAACAGATAATACTTTAGAAATTTTAAGAAAAATTAAAAATAAAAAACTTAAGATTTTTTCCCATCCACGAAATCTAGGCAAGGGAGCAGCCATAAGAACAGGGCTAAATGAGTCACAAGGTGATTTTATTCTTATTCAAGATGGCGATTTGGAATATGATCCTAGGGAATATCCAAAACTTTTACAATTTGCCTCTCTTTCAACTGTAGTTTATGGTTCAAGGATAAAAGGCAACAATCCTCATGCATATACCAGAACCTACATTGGCAATACTCTCATAACTACTTTCGCAAACTTATTATTTGGTATAAAACTCAGCGATTCTTATACTTGTTATAAACTTTTGCCTTCAAAAGTAGCAAAGGATTTAAATTTAAAATCAAATGGCTTTGAAATAGAAGCGGAAATTACCGGTAAGCTTGCCAAAAAAGGGATTAAAATTGTTGAGGTGCCAATTAAGTTTAAACCCAGAACTTATGAACAAGGGAAAAAAATAAAAGCTAAAGATGCCATATTTGGAGCTTTTACATTTTTAAAGATTCGTTTCCCCTTTTTATTTACCTTAGAAATACTCCTGCTTGCCACAATTTTTTTTATAGCTCTTTTTTTTAGAGTATATGAGGTAATTTCCAGATTTGAATTTGCACACGATGGAGATTTATATTCTTGGATTGTTAAAGATATTGTCATAAACCATCATTTCAGATTACTTGGACAGGAAACTTCAGCTCAGGGAATCTTCATTGGACCACTCTTTTATTACATGCTAATTCCGTTTTTTTGGATTACCAAAATGGACCCAATTGGTGCAATCATTCCTATCACTGTAATTTCTATGTTAACAATTTTTAGTTATTTTTGGGCCTTTAAAAAACTATTTAATGTTAATGTTGGACTAATTGCTGCATTTTTATATACAGTACTTTTAAACATTATCCAGCTTGATAGACGTGTTGTTCCCTCCACCCCATCCAACTTATGGATTATTTGGTATTTTTTTGTGGTAATAAATTTAACAAGAGGAAATTTTTCCGTTTTACCAATATTAGCGATTTTAATTGCTCTAATTTGGCATATCCATATAGCGCTGGCTCCAACTTTATTAGCAATACCGGTTGCAATATTTTTAAGTAAAAAATTCCCTAGCATAGTACAACTAAAAACTTTTTTTATCATATTAATAGTTTTATCTTTACCGCTAATTGCATTTGAGCTAAAACATAATTTTTCTCAAACAATAAGTTTTCTAAATAATTTAACAGCTGACAAGGGGGGTGGTATCGGCTTAGATAAATATAAACTCCTCTCAATAAAGGCAAACAGTAATGCAATAAATCTTATTTTTTATCCCTGGCAGGTTAACTTTTTGCAAGGTTTTCCGATTATTACAGCAATTTTAGCAAGTAGCCTTTTAGTTCTAAAAAACAAAATTATTACAAAAAAAGAACTTTTTACTCTTTTTGCTTGGATTGTCGGGGTATTTATTTTCTATACTTTTTCTTCAACTATTATTTCTGAATATTACCTAAGTAACATCGAGATTATCTATTTGGCCATATTTAGTTTTTTACTTTTTCTTCTATTTTCTTCATCAAAATTAGGGAAAATTTTTGTATTCGGACTCTTAAGCCTAATTTTAATTAAAAACATTCACTTTTTTGTAACACAAGACTATTATCATAAAGGGTATTTTGAAAAAAAGGCCGCAGCACAATATATTGCAAATGACGCAAAAAATAGGGGGTTCCCCTGTGTGGCAGTTTCTTATATAACTACTCCGGGAGAAAACACAGGTTTTCGTTATTTTTTCTATTTAAATAATTTGCATGTTAACGAGC
The DNA here is from genome assembly GCA_964362265.1 of uncultured Gammaproteobacteria bacterium. Taxonomy (GTDB): domain Bacteria; phylum Patescibacteriota; class Microgenomatia; order Daviesbacterales; family UBA10151; genus CAYIDT01. The sequence continues at coordinate 1,852 of CAYIDT010000080.1, forward strand.
CCAAAAGTGGCAGTCCTGTTTATACAATCGTTTTACCGGATGAGCTGGCCTCGGGTAAAGAAGAAAAGAGATTTGGACACATTAAGGTTATTCTTCCGGAAAAATTTGGGAGCAAAGAAGAAATTGCTCAAAGCTGCAGCGGTCAAAATGCAAATCTTACAGATCCACTATTTGGGTATACCGAGTAATCAATTTGGATAGTGACATCGTTTGAAATG
>CAYIDT010000081.1:0-2015 GCA_964362265.1 uncultured Gammaproteobacteria bacterium
TGTCAAGTACCCATTTTTTTGCAAAAACTTTCTACATATTACGGGATAGGAATTTCAGCTTGAATTTAACCGGTGACATTTTAAGTTTGGTGTGAATCCTGTCTTTGTTGTAATAATTGATTGTTTGGTGGATGGCTTTAACAAATTTACCGATTGTTTCAAATCTTTCAAACTCGGCTCCTAGATCGGTTTTAAAGTTGTCGTAGAAACTCTCTTGATATCCATTTTCCCAAGGGCTGGCTTTGGCAGACATACTGATTTTAATTCCCAAGCCTTCCATAAACCTGGCGTAATCCTTGGAGTTGTACTCACTGCCTTGATCGGTATGGACAACGAGAGATTTTCCGACTGTCCGGATGGCGTCTAAATAGGCTTCGATAACAAGCTCTGTTGTGTGTTTAGTGGAAACTGACCAGCCTACAATTTCCCTTGTAAATAAGTCAATAAAAGTTGCAAGATAAATAACTTTCTCGTTCCAAATAAGCCTTGTAAAATCTCCGGTAAAGAAAATGTTTGGTTTAATTGGACAACTGCCTTTGATAAGGTTGGGGAACTTTGAGGGTGGATTACCATAATCTTTTTTCTTTGTCCATCTGGCTTTTCTTTTGTAGGGTTTAATCCCAAACAGCCTCATTACTCTCCGAGCTCTCTTTTTGCCAATACCAAGCGATAAAGCAACCCTCCGATGTCCATAACTTGGGTTAATTTCCAGAACCTTTAGGATCTGATCTTTTAGGGTTAGGTCAACCTTTTCCCGTTTGGTGTTTTGGTTGTAAAGATTTCTTTCTCCGATACCCAGAGCGCGTGAGATGAGAGGTTTACTTACCTTAGGTAGTTTAGCCTCAATAGTCTTACCTACCTGTCTTTTTTTTTGACTTGGCTACTTCAAGAGATAAAACACCAATAATTTCTTTCAGTTGTTGGTTTTCCCTCTTAATTTTGGCATAATCAAGCCAACTTACCCCCTTGACCGTGTTCCATCTGAGCCAGCCATAAATAGACTTGACCGATACCCCGTATTTTTCTGCGACCGAAGCTGCTGTTTCACCGGATTTGACTTTGGTTAAGATTTCTTCTTTGACTTCTTTGTTAATTGCGGATTTCAAATTAAATCACCTCCCTTAAAATAGGGTTCCTAATTATATAGAAACTTCTTGCATTTTAAGGGGTACCTGTCCTTTTTGAATAAAAACAATTGCATTATAGAAGTGAATTGATGAAATAATTTCGGCAAAACTGCTCTGCTTCCTCTTTATAATGACGGTTTTTGTTTTTCCATTTTCGGTAACTTCTATTTTTTCCATGGCCCAAAAATTTAGTCCATCTATTAATCCTTTTAGAAAATCTATGGTTTTTCCTCCATTGTCAAAGTAACTTGGCCAATAAGAGGTATGCCAATCTTCGATGACGTAAAATCCGCCGTCGTTAAGTAGGGGAAATAATGTTTTAAAAGAAGTAATTTGTTGGTTCATCATATGGCCGCCGTCATCAACAACAATATCATATGGCCCCGTTTTGGCATTTACTTCTTTTAAGAAATTAGCATTGGCCTGATCTCCGATAAAAACCTTGATATTCTCTTCTTCAAACTTCTTACAGTCTGGGTTAATATCAATACCCGTAATGGTAGAGTTTGGAAAATATTCTTTCCAAGTAAAAAGCGAACCACCGCCGGCAATTCCAATCTCGAGTAGATTTAGTGGCCTATTTTGAATTTTTTCGAAATAAGAGTCATAAATAGGGAAGAAGTGCTCCCATTTACTTATAACTCCTTTTTTCCTTCGTTTAATAGCTTCTAAAAATTTCATGATATTCCGTGTTTGTTGAATATTTTAATGAGTCTTTCTGGCATTAAACTCATATTTATTTTATTTTTACCATACATAAAAAAATCTAAATCATCCCTAACCAGGGGACGGAAATGAACAACCTTTATTGGTTTTATTGCCATTGCGTAGGTTGAGCGGATATTCCACATACGGAAGTTATAACTGATGTTTATTTTTTTAATTCTT
>CAYIDT010000082.1:0-1913 GCA_964362265.1 uncultured Gammaproteobacteria bacterium
ATATCCAAACTCGTTATCATACCAGGCAAAAACTTTTACCATATCTCCATCTACTACCTGAGTTAAGCTCAAATCAACTATAGCAGATTCCGGCCGTCCAACTATATCAGAGCTAACAATTAGATCCTCAGTTACTGCCAAAATCCCAGAAAATGAAGGATTACTAGCTACATCCTTAAAAGCCTGGTTTACTTCCGCAACAGTGACTTTTTTAGAAAGAAGAAATGTAAAATCAGAAATTGACCCCACCGGGGTAGGAACCCTAATGGCCACTCCGTCAAATTTGCCTTTAAGCTCGGGGATTACTTCAGTAGTAGAAATTGCAGCTCCGGTGGTTGTCGGAACAATATTTTGTGAAGCAGCGCGAGCGCGGCGCAAATCCTTATGTGGCCCGTCCTGCAAATTTTGATCGGCTGTAAAGCTATGAACAGTTGTCATCATGGCTTTTAAAATACCAAATTTATGGTGCATGATTGTTGCCACCGGGGCAATAGAATTGGTAGTGCAAGAAGCATTAGAAATAATTTCTTCATTATTATATTGGGCAGCGTTTACACCCAAAAGATATGTTTTTATGCCGGAAGTTCCATCTCCGTGGACCGGTGCAGAAATAACCACTCTTTTTGCCCCGGCTTTTATGTGAAGTCCTGCTCCCTCGCTATCTGTGAATTTTCCTGTTGCCTCAATTACAACATCAACATTTAAATCTTTCCAAGGAAGTTTATCCGGCTCTTTTTCCTGATATACTGGAAAGGGTGTTTGATCTACTATGATATTTTTTCTTGTCCCGAGCGAAGTCGAGGGATCATCACTTGAAACTTCATGATTCCATATTCCATAATTTGAATCATACTTTAAAAGATGAGCTAAAATCTTAGGGTCCCCAAGATCATTCACGGCTACAATTTCCAACTCATTTTTATATTTATCAATTGCAATTTTAAAACTAGTTCGGCCTATTCTACCGAAGCCGTTTATGGCAGTCTTAATGGGCATATGCAAAGTTTACTTAGTGAAAATTTTTTTTTCAAGAGGGATTTAATATATCATTCCAGGGCTTCTATTGAGGGTAGTGTCCCTTTAGTCAAAAATTCCAGCATGGCTCCGCCTCCTGTTGAAACAAATCCATGGTCTTCAAATTTTTCCAACATTCCAGTGGACCCCAAAAATCCAACTGTATCCCCACCCCCAACTATCACCTCTGCGTTTGATTCCAAAATTATTTTGGTCAACCTTTCTGTTCCTTTTCTACTACCATCATCCTCCACTTTCCCAACTGGTCCATTCCAAATAATCTGGCCAGCTCCCTTAATTATTCCTTCCCATAAATCCAAAGTATTCTCTGTAATATCTGTTCCGTCTTGATTCAACTTCCCAACCAAAACGTTATGGGCCGGCCCCACTAAATCTGCAGCTAGTTTTCCTCCCACTAAAACAGTATCCGCCCTTTTACTCATTTCAAAAATAAAATCCTTTTTATCCTCTACTTTAGCTCCTCCAATTATTGCAACAAGCGGTCTTTTTGGATTTTCTCTTATTTCAGTTAACTTTTTTACTTCTTCTGCAAATCTAAGTCCCGCAGCATGAGGTAAAAGAGTTGGTAATATTGTGGTTGATGCAGCAGGATGGTGAGCTGTGAAAGCTTCATTAACATAAAAATCTCCAAAGGAGGCAAGCTTCTTAGCATATTCTAAATTTTCATCTCGTAGATCCTGAGCGGAGTCGAAGGACTCCCCACTTTCAAAACGCAGATTCTCTAAAAGCTTTAATTTCCCATTTCCCAAATCTCGCCCATACCTCTGAGCCTGCAACCACTGGTATATTGGTGCCACTGATAAACCGGGTACCTCAACTCCATTAGGCCTGCCTAAATGACCCATTATGATTACTTCTGATGCATTTTCTAAACAAAG
>CAYIDT010000083.1:0-1903 GCA_964362265.1 uncultured Gammaproteobacteria bacterium
TATGGTCCAACCTTGGGACACCAGACATCACCTGGTTCTGTCGGGGTACTTCCTGTAGGTCCTTCTACTCCTGGACAAATGCACACTTTACCATCCCAGGCACAACCGGGACCAGCCTTAGGGCACCATTCCTCTTCTGATCCCTCTATGCCCGGGCAATTACACTGCGCGCCATCCCAAGTACAACCTGGAATATCATTACTCTTAGCACAGGTTTCTGGCCCTTGGCAGACACAATTTGTCCCGTCCCAGGAGCACTCCGGTGAAACTTGGGGACACCAAACCTCAGGGTCGGTGGATTCGTTTCCTTCATAAGTTCCGCCCTGTTCAGCCTCAATTATTTTCCCAAAATCCTCACACTTTTTTGTATTTAGTGGATTAATACAAAAAGCCATACAGGTAACTAAAGAATCACACCCCAGATGTTGTTTAATCAGTGGCTTATATTTTTCAAACATGGCCCGTTCATCTGATGTCATCTGATCTTGTAGTAAGGCAGCGCATTTGACATAATTTTCCTTCTGATCACAAAGAGTTTTACAAGATTCAAATGAGTCACAATTTAAATTTTGTTGTGCCCTGATAAACAGTTCTTCATCATTTGCTGAAGGAGCAGTAGTAAGGCCGTGTTTTTGAGCAAATGATTGGCACTTTTGGTAATTTACCTCTTGACTACAAAACTCTCTGCAGGAGATGATAGTTTCGCAGCCAAGTTCTGTTTTTGCTTGGGAGAGTAAGTCTACCTGCTTTTTATCTATCTTATCTTTATACAGCCCTTTTGATTTGGCAAATAATTTACAAGCCTGATAGTTTTCTATCTGATCGCAGTAAACTTTACAAGTTTGGACATTATTACAATTGCCAAGTTCGGAAATGGGAAAAGTAATCTGGGGATCTTGTAGAGCGGAAACAGAACTGGCTCCAAAAATTAAAAATATAACTAAAATTAAAAACTGATTCATTGTTTTATATCATCAAATGGATTTTGGTAAGTCTCAAAGGGGTTTTGGTATTTAGTTGCTTCACTAAATGGATTTTTGTATTGAGACTGTTGGGTTGGGTTTAAATTTAAAGCTCTTGATGCCTGCAACCACAAAAAAATGAGGATTAACGCAATAATCACCGAAAGAATGGTAAATAAAATAATAATATGGGCAAGTCCTTTTTCCTTGGACATTATATTTAGTATAGAGTATTCAGATATAATTTCCAAATGAATTTAAACGGTGGTAATATTTAAGTTAATGCCCTTAATGTTTCAAAAAGGTAACGTCCTAGTATGGTTGGTGGTGGTGTTACTAATAATTAGTTTCTTAGGTGGGGGATTATATTATTATCTGGAAATTTATACTCCAGCCCAATATGCCAAAGCAGTAATTTCCATTTATGATGAAATAAAAACTCAACATTTAGAGACGAATTTCCAAGGCACAGATGATTATGAAGGGCTGCTGGCAGTACTTGATGAGTACAGTATAATATTTAGTCGGATGAATGATCAGCTGTCTCAACTTAAACCTTCGCCAATAGGTAGCGTACCCCCTTTTCTAACCAGTGCTAAAAGGTCAATCCAGATTCATGAGGATTTCACCAAAATTTTGGAGGTGTTTATATCAAATATTGGTCAGGCTCAAGAGCAAGCTAAAAAGCAATCCCAGTTTATTGTTAAAGCAAAGGAACTTCTTTTACTCCTAAGACCGGATTTGACTGAATACCCTCCTAAAGCTGTACCAGAAGGTCAGGGTGTAACCTTACCTCCTCCACCAAATACTGTGGGTGAGTATCTGGCTGTGTGGGAATCAAGAATCTCGAAAGCCAAAGTGGTGGCAGAAGATTTGTTTAGTGAGCCACAAGATTTAGGGGATGTCTCATTTGATGAGCTTAAATCATTATGGCTTGAGAC
>CAYIDT010000084.1:0-1872 GCA_964362265.1 uncultured Gammaproteobacteria bacterium
CTTCAGAGAGAGGCCAACGGGGACAAAATTGTTACTCAATACGATATGTTTTCAATAAGTGAAGAATCTGGAGGAGTCGGATTAATTAAAATGGATTTTCTGGGAATTAGAAACTTATCAATTCTTGGACATGCGGTTGATATTGTAAAAGAGGCTCGAGGTGTTGAAATAGATCTTAATCATTTACCACTTAGCGACAAAAAGGCTTTTGAGCTTTTATCAAAAGGAGAGACTATGGGAATTTTTCAGCTTGAGGGTTCTGGTATGACCAGATATTTAATGGAGCTAAAACCAACCAATATTTTCGATATCATGGCTATGGTCTCGCTCTTCCGACCTGGTCCTATGGCAAGCATTCCTGAATATATTACCCGAAAGCATGATTCCCAGAAGATTAAATATTTTGATCCAAGAATGAGGGAGTATATGGAGGAGTCTCTGGGGCTTTTGGTTTATCAAGAGGATGTACTTTTGACTTCCATAAATATTGCTGGATACTCTTGGGAGGAAGCTGATAAATTCCGAAAAGCGATGGGTAAGAAAATCCCCTCAGAAATGGCAAAACAAAAGGATAAATTTATTGCTGGATGTATTGATAATGGAATGGGCCAAGGAAAGGCAGAAGCGCTTTTTGCTCTTATTGAACCCTTTGCAGCGTACGGGTTTAATAAAGCTCATGCAGCATCCTATGCTATGACTGCATATCAGACAGCTTATATGAAAGCTAACTTTCCTGTTGAGTTTATGACAGCTTTGATGACCGCAGAGAGTGGTGATACGGACAAGATTGCTCAGGCTATTGAGGAGTGTAAAAGGCTCTTGATTGTGGTTTTGCCGCCGGATGTTAATAAATCTTTTGTTGGATTCACTTTGGAGGAGATTAAAGAACTATCAGAGGAAGAGTTGGAAAGAAAAATTACGGATATAGAGGGTAAGGCTGCTAAAACTGGTATTCGGTTTGGACTCTCTGCCATAAAAAACGTTGGAGTTTTGGCTATTGAATCTATTCTAAAGGCAAGAGAGTCAGGACAATTCAGCTCCTTAATGGATCTTTGCGGTAGAGTTGATACAAGACTTGTAAATAGAAAGACTCTGGAAAGTTTAATTAAAGCAGGAGCCTTGGACTTACTTGGATCCAGAGCTGCGCAGCTATTAGTTTTAGATCAATGTCTTGAGACTTCTCATAAAAAAACAAAATCCAAATCCTCAGGACAGGGTCTATTATTTGAGGAAGAGGAAACCTGGAAATTCACTCTACCAGAAGTTGAGGAGATTCCCCTTGAACAGCTTTTGCCATTTGAACGGACTCTTCTCGGTTTTTACTTACATGAGCCCCCTTACCTTTCAAAGCTAGCTGCTGTTGGGGAATTTATTTCCTGTAAAATCTCTGATTTATCTGATGAGCATATTGGCCAAAAATTAACTCTTGGAGGGGTAATTTCCGAGGTTAAAAAAGTATTAACCAAAAAAACTCAATCAGAGATGGCCTTTGTTAAACTATCGGATGGGGTCTCAGAAATAGAATGCGTGGTTTTCCCTCAAACTTTTGGTCTTTCTAAGGATTTTTTGATAAAAGATGAGGTTGTTTTAATGTGGGGTAAAATAGACAAAAGGGATGATCAATTATCCCTAGTAGTAGATAATACATCCCCATTTGAGTATGAAACAGCTCAAAAACGTGAGCGATCAGTAGAAATTTTAGTTCCAAAAGGATCTGGAGTTGATATTTTACAGGCAATTAATAAAACTTTAAGAAATTACCCGGGGGATTCTAGAGTCAGTTTGTTATTGCCCAATGGGAACAATGGTCCAAGAAGAATGGTTCTACCATTTTCTATAAATCCGGATGAAAGTTTAGAAGGTGAGATTAAA
>CAYIDT010000085.1:0-1849 GCA_964362265.1 uncultured Gammaproteobacteria bacterium
AAACATATCCTTGACGTGGATGGGTCCCAGGTTCGATTCCTGGTATGGCCATTTTTTAAATTGTTAAATAACCTTTACAAAACCAATTTATTTTTATACTAAAAAATCAAAGCAATAGTATGGTAGAACTAATTGGAGTAACTCATGGTGTTTTTGTAAGCGACTTTTTTATGAATACTTCTCACATTCCCCTAAGACCAAGTTTTGATTTATTATCATATCTAAAAAAATTTCCTAAAGGAAGTAGAATAGGAATTGAATCACTCTTAAAAGAGGATTGGAATAGAATAAGACAAGATTTAGCTGAAAAATACTACAAAATTGAAGATAAACATGAAAATAGATATGTAAAAAAATATGGCTTAGAAAATGAATATTATTGGGATGCTCTAACTTCTCATCTAAAAAATATCGGATTAAAAGTTACCTATCTAGAAAATATAAATCTTTGGTTTGAAATTAATGATGCTATTGTAAAGGATAGTACGATAAGATCGAAGGTTTTTAATGAAATACTTTTTGAAGAAGAAAACGAACCTGAAATAGATTATATAAAAAAATTACTGACTTGTAATGAAATGATTCATCAAGCAGAACTAGATTATAAAAAGTTACATGAACAAAAAAGAGACAATGAACTAATAGAAACAATTGCAAAAAATGATCTTGATATTGCAGTTGTTGGTTTAAGTCATAGCGATTTTTGGTATAATAATAGAGAAAAAATAATAAGTAAAGTTAATTTTAAAAAATATAATACTGATAAAGGACTTTTTGATAAAGCAGGAAATTGTAAAATGATATTTACAGAAAACGCAGAGCCTATAAGTGAAACAATTGCAAAAATAAATAGTTTAGAAAGATTATTGTTACTACAAGAAACAGGAAGATTTATTCCAGATAAAAAACCAGACTATGTAGGAACTTTTAATACAACTCATCCTTCAGAGGGTTATTTTGAGTTGTTTCTTGACACTAAAAATACTGGATCTGTAGTTGATTATTTTGGTATCGCAAAAGTAAAAGGAGTTTTTACAGACGAAAAAATAGGGTTTACAAAAATATATACAGAAGCTATACCAAATGCTATGAAAGGCCATATTAAATATGAAGCTAGAAAAATAGAAGGGATGCTTTTTAATACCAATGATTTTTTTGGAAGATATATGGGAAAAAATGGGGGAAGTATTTTTTATATGACTAGAAATTTGTTAAAACCATTTGAACTTTCATTATCTCTAAATAAAGAATTGATAGAAAACCCAAATTTCTTCAAGCAATTTATTAACTAACAAACAGATTTAAATAATCTTACCCCAAAAACCTTTAAAAACCCATAATTACTTGTTAATATTGATAATAATGATAAAGTCAATATCAGCATGTTATATTGTAAAGTAATATTGAGAATTGAGAATTTTGATGTATCTTGATTTGAAAAGAGCAAGTAGAAAGAGGTAGAATGGAAAAAACTAGGGAAAAAATTATTTTAGAACTGAGAAAAAATAGCTTTGGTTATACAATTTCTGAACTTTCTGAAAAATTAAAATTATCAAGGCAGACTATAGCTAACTGCTTTGCCTATTTAGAGGGGGCAGGAAAAGTAAATGTTAGAAAAGCTGGAATGGCTAAAATTTATTATTGGAATGATAAATAAAAAACTATAGTGAACACTATTAATAATTATATATACAAGTGGGTGATAAAATGAACAAAATAAAAAACAAAAAATCAAACTCGCCTTTGAACCCTGTTATTAAACTTTTAAGAGTGCCAAAGTCCAAAATCTCGCAAGCCACAACTTTAATTATCCTTGCAATTGTAATTGTTGCCGGGGTTATTTTATTTT
>CAYIDT010000086.1:0-1776 GCA_964362265.1 uncultured Gammaproteobacteria bacterium
AAAGGCAAAAGAGCACATATTTTTTTAAAGAGGCTGCAATATTTATCCAAGAAATTTGGAAATTCTAAATTCAGATTTTGTGCTTATACAGGACATGAAGTTAAACTTGGAACTAATGTTCTAATTTTTTTGAAAAATTATAGAAGTTAAATGAATTTGAAGACAAAAAATTACAATAATTTTTTAAATTCTTCTAGAGATAAGTTAATAGGTTTTAGGATTCCATTTAAAAGTGTTCCTTTTCTAATAACTCTATGATTAGGCACAGTCACTAACTGTTTAACTTCATTCTGTACCCTAACAAGCCTAATATGACTTCCTTTTTGCCTGGAAACGGTAAAACCAACTTTTTGTAAGGCTTTAATAACTTGTTTTCCACTTACTTGAGGAATATTTGACATTATGGAGTGGGAATCTGGACAGGAACTATGAAGCGGTCCTTATGAATTTTACCTTCATCTATTTTATCTGTATCAGCATCCTCAAGATATAGCTCTGCCGCTTCTTTTATATTTACAATAGCTTCTTCTAGACTATCTCCCTGAGATGCACAACCTGGTAGATCAGGAATCCAAACAGAATATCCACTATCCGCTTCTTTCTCAAAAACAGCATCATATTGTAAAATTTTCTTTTTCATAGAACCAATTTTAACATATCCCAGAAAAATTTGCGGGCTCGACCGGATTCGAACCGGCGATCTCCTCCGTGACAGGGAGGCGTGATAACCACTACACTACGAGCCCTCAACTTGAAAATTTTATCACAAAACGTACCTTTTGGGAATCATTCAGGAATATTGTGGTATATTTAGGCTATGAATTTCTCCAATCAAGAAATTGCTAAACTTCTTAGAGAAATTGCTGCGGCCTACATGATCAAAAAATCGGGCAATATTTTTGAAATTCGGGCTTATGAGAATGCTGCGAGCTCTATTGAACACTCTACTTCAGAGGTAAAAGATTTATGGGAGGAGGGAAAGCTCAGTAAGATTCCGGGTTTGGGGAAAAGTTTGCAGGGTTATTTGGATGAACTTTTTAAAACAGGGAAAGTTTCGCATTTTGAGTCCGTTAAAAAAGGAGTTCCTAATATTGTTTTTGAACTTCTAGATATTCCTGGAATTGGTCCTAAAACGGCTCAGGAGCTATCCAAATTAGGTGTAAAGAGTATAGATGGACTAAAGAGTCAAATAAAATCAGGAGAACTGGTTAAAAAAGGATTTTCGGCCAAAATAGCAAGGAATATGATGCAATCTTTTGAACAGGGAAGCGGTAAAACAGGCAGGATGCTTATATCCTATGCTTGGGTTCAAGCAGATAGGATTCTTGAATATCTTAAAAAAAGCAAAAATGTTATAAATACTCATCCTCTGGGATCACTTCGCAGACAGGTTGCAACAGTGGGGGATTTGGATTTTGCTGCAAGCTCTAAAAATCCCAAAAAAGTTATAGATTATTTTTGCAGGATGCCAAAAGTTGCTCAAGTTGTTGAAAAAGGAGAAACTAGTGCGACTTTAGTTTTGCAATCCGGGCTTCATGTTGATCTTCTGGTAGGAGAGCCGGAAAGCTATGGAGCGCTCCTGCAACATTTTACAGGATCAAAGAATCATAATATAAAACTTAGAACAATGGCTTTGGAAAAAGGATTATCACTTTCAGAATATGGGGTGAAGAAAACTAAGAGTAAAGGGGAAAGCCGAAAGGGGAAAGTCATTCAAACCAAAACAGAAGAAGAGTTTTATAAATTACTGGAAATGCAGACTCCCCCGCCGGAGAT
>CAYIDT010000087.1:0-1752 GCA_964362265.1 uncultured Gammaproteobacteria bacterium
TTCCTGCTCATTGAAATTCTTAGTACATATTTCGGGGAATAATGTCTACCTTTACTAATTATTTGGGGCGAATTACAATATGCCTGTCGCGGCTTTCACCAACTGACTCTGACTCAACTCCTTCAACTTCAGCTACACCCATATGAACAATCCTTCGCTGCCAGGAGGGCATTGGTTCGAGCTCCATCTGCTCACCAGATTCTTTCACTTGCCCAGCCCAGGCTTTTGCTCTCTCTAAAAGCTCTGATTCCTTATTTTTTCTCCACCCTGCAACATCTAAAATCACCCTCTTAAACTCTCCTTCCTTTTGGTCCTTACTCATCATTTGGTTTACCAAAAGTTGCAAACTAGATAAAGATTCTCCCTTAAAACCAATTAATCTCCCTGCATCTTGGGTTTCAATAGTAACCTGTAAACCGTTTTCATCTTCATTGATATCATAAGAACCCTCAAGGAGAAGAAGCCCTAATATATTATCTAGTACGTCGCTTAATCTTTGTTCCATATTTTTAATAAGCTCTTCTTATTTTACTAACCAGATCTGTCATTCCACCTAAACCACCAATTTGATATTGCTGAATAATTCCCATTACTGTAAACGTATTCCAATAAATTGCAAGCCCTACTGGAAACTGAAATGCAAAATAACCAATCATAATCGGCATAAGATAAGTCATTTGCCCTTGCATAGCTGACATTGCTTCCTCCATCCCTGCCTTTTCTTTTATTTCTTTTGGGTTTTCATCTTTGTGATGAGAAAGAGGTTTTGAGGGCACCATCATTTTAGATTGAACAAAGGTTAAAAGGGCTGTTGCGAGTGGTACAGCTAAAAGAGCCAAACCTAAATCTGATGGTTTTACAGCCAAGTTTAGGCCAAAAAAGGAAGCGTTTGGAGCAGAGGATAGGTGTAACCAATTATTATACAAAACAGAATTAATACTTCCTAGATTACCTCCGCTTGTTGGAAAAACATTCAAAATTGCTTGATACAGCGCTATAAAAACCGGGATTTGGATTAGTGCCGGCAAACAACCCCCTGCAGGATTTACCCCATGCTCTTTATATAAAGCCATTTGGGCAGAGGCAAAAGCCTGTTTATCTCCTTGATGTTTCTGTTTTAATTCATCTAGGTGCGGCTTTAAGGAGGCCATTTTTTGAGCGGATCTTATTTGAGCTGCAGTAAAGGGCCATACTAAAAATCTGATTAGAACGGTTAGGATAATAATTGCAAACCCCAAGGCCCCCGGGACCTGAACCATTTCAAGTAGTTTAAAAAATAAAACAAGTAAATTAACAACCGGCCCAAAGAAAAATGTATTAAACAAAAAAATTATTCCATCAAACATATGGTTGACACCTCGTCAGTCTTTTTAACCCAAGCCACAATCCTTGTAAAACACCACTGTTTATTATTGCTAGTTTTGTATACTCAGAACAACTCAGCTCATGCTTGCAGGCTCCACTCGGAGCAAAAATTTTAAGTAGCCCATTATCAAAAGATAAAACTACTTGATAAAATTCAATCAGACTAATTAATAATTTTTTCATCTCTTAATTTCTTTTCCAGGTCTTCCAGCACATCAGTAGATTTTACACCAAGTATGCTCATCTTTGGAAGTGCCACTATATTTAATCTTGTTGGAAGATGCGTGTAGATCGACTCAAAAACACTTGAAGTTAGCCTTCTAGCTCTATTCCTATCAACTGCTTTTCTAAAAACCTTAGATGAGCTTGCAATTCCAATTCTTGGTC
>CAYIDT010000088.1:0-1698 GCA_964362265.1 uncultured Gammaproteobacteria bacterium
TTTATATTTATCATCACATCATCTTGCAGCGGATCAAAAAATGCTATTCCACTTGCCTCAACTTTTTTTACAAAAACTACCAATTGAGATTCCAACCCTCCTGTAATCCCAGGATAAAATCCATCCTTCCAAAGTTCCTTTTTAATTTCCTCCAGCCATCCATGCAAAAGTACCAACCAGAGATTTTTTGCCGATTTTAAGACCTCACCATTAACTAAAAAAAGATTATGTTTCCCAATTTCTCTTATTAAAATTTCCGGAACAGGGGTTTTTTCAATTTCTTTTTTGATAAGTACTAGAGTCTGCTCAAAAACCTCTTTAGATCCAAAATCGTAATTTTCCAGAACTGTTTTTAAATGGAGCTCCGGAGCGCTAACAACTATTCCGTTTGCAACTGGAAAGTCAAGCCTTGCCAGTTTACCCAAAGCCACGTTAAGAGATCCAAAAATCTGGGAATCCTCATCTCTTAAATGTTTTATGGGCAGAATTTCCAGCATTACAGTAATTCAATCATATCACCAACTTTAATCTTATGTGAATCCACAAACCCGGCCGTAACTTCTAAAACCATATCTACAGGGACATTTGGAACATAAATGGGTAAATCCTGATCTTTTATTCCAGCATCTGGTACTTTTGCATTTTTTATAATATCCACAATCTTGATATCTTTAATCCAGATAAAATCTAGCGGAAACTTCATCCCTTTCATCCAAAAGCTATATTTATCCTGCTTTTCAAAAATAAAAAGCATTCCAGAATCCGAAGCTAAAGACTGGCTTCCTGAAAGACCCTTTTTTCTTTTTTCAGAAGTATCAGCTAGTTCAATATTTATTTTTACATCATTAAGCCGGACTTGTTTAAATTTATTCTCCTTAGGAATAAATCCTGTACTGGAAAAATTAGGTAATTTACCTGTTGCATAGGCTAAAGCTATAAAAATTATGATAGTTAAAAATATGAACTGAATGATAAATTTCTTCACAGTAACCTCAAGTGTAGCATAAAATTAGCACCTTCCCCAAAGTCCCTTATTAGCTTCTCTTGCCCTTCTTTGGGCTTCTAAGAACTGAGTAGCATATTTTACATCAGGAGGAATAGTTAAAACCCTAGCAAATCCTTCTCTAATTAAGTAATCATCAACAAAAAGAGTTTGGCCACCCGGAAGCGGTAAGTATACAAATCTTAAAAGTCTACCATATTGATCTACCTCGGAAACATCTTTTTGTAGGACTACCTCTTTCCCGGTAAGAAGGTTTTTCGTTTTATTACTGGCTTCCTTACCAAAACACTGCACGCTCTTTCGTGGATCTTTTGTCTCGGGAGTATCAACACCTAAAAGCCTTACAGTTTTTTTCTCACCTTCTATTAAAACTTCAATTGTATCTCCATCAACTACTTTTTCAACAAAAGCCTTTTGGCCTTCTATTACAATCAGATTTTCCTGGACTGAATTTGTTGGTAGATTATCTTTTTGGGGTGCAGGTATATTTAATCCGAACCAAAGAAATCCGAGCCCTAAAATAACAATTAATATACTGGCAATGCTTAATAATTTAGTATTCTGCCACACTTATACACTAATGATAGCAAATTTAAGCGTAATTTAGTAAAATATTGAGGTGGCCCGCTAGCTCAACGGTTAGAGCACCTGCCTTTTAAGCAGGGTGTTCTGGGTTCGAATCCCAGGCGGGTCAC
>CAYIDT010000089.1:0-1690 GCA_964362265.1 uncultured Gammaproteobacteria bacterium
GATCCACATTGAGGACACGGCACTTGACTTGCCCTGAGCGAAGTCGAAGGGTAGATCACTTTTCCTACAACTTGCTCCATTCTTACCGGTCCAAAATGGCGAGAATCCGTACTTCCATCTTTATTATCTCCCTCCACCCACACTTTATCTTCAGTAATTATTTTAATTCTTTTTAAACTTTGCACTTTAAACTTCTTGTCCTGAGCGTAGTCGAAGGATTCACTTTGCACTATTACTATATCCCCAATCTTGGATTTGTAAAACCAGTTAAAAGAAATTACATCCTGACCTTCTTTGAGGGCAGGTAACATTGAATTGCCATTGATGGTAAATCGAGAAATCGGGGCTTTCACTTATTTTTTGTCTGATTAAAAATATCAGCTATTTTATCAATAGCTTCTATCAGCTCTTTTGCTTTAGCTTCATCAACAGCTCTTTTATTATCAGAGCAAAGTTTGGCAGTTTTCCAGATCAGCTCATGTAAATCCGGAAATTTTTCCAGATGTTCCTCTTTAAAATAATCTGTCCAAAGAATGAGTACTTCCCGTTTACAAATTTCTGCATGTTCTTCTTTAACCTTAACCATTCTGACAAAGCTATTCCTGTCATTAACTGAGGGGTTTTCTTTAGGAAGTTCATTTATTTTTTGAACCATGGTTAAAACTGTTTTAGCTGCCAGCTGGGCCCCTTGTGGATCATATATCCCGCACGGAATATCACAATGGGCATAAACTGGTCTACTTGGAAGTAATTTAATTAGTAAATCCAGAAATTGCATTGTCTTAAATTATACACCAAATTTGGCATTTTCCAAATATTCCTCAACATCCATGGCAGCTTTGCAGCCTGCTCCGGCTGCAGTTACTGCCTGTCTATAATGATGATCAGCCACATCACCTGCTATAAATACTCCATCAACTGAAGAACGTGTCTCGTCGGAAACTCTTACATAACTTCCATCTAATTCTACTTGCCCATTTAAAAATTCAACATTGGGTTTATGTCCAATGGCAATAAATATTCCGTCAATACCCATAGTACTAATCTTTCCTGTTTGAGTATTTTTTAATCTCACTCCTGTAACTTTATCTTGTCCTGAGTTTACCGAAGGATCTTGTCCTAAAATCTCTTCCACTGTAGTATTCCAGATAAAACCAACGTTTGGTTTTGATTTTACCAAGTCAACTAAAGCTGCTTGTGCTCTTAACTGATCACGCCTATGTACAACTGTTACTTTTTTGGCAAATTTTGATAAATGAACAGCTTCTCTCATGGCAGTATCTCCTCCCCCAACCACAATGATATTTTTATCCTTAAAAAATGGGCCATCACAGGTAGCACATGAGGAAATTCCGTGACCAATTAAACGCTGCTCAGATTCTAAACCAAGCCACATAGCAGATGCGCCGGTTGCGAGAATCAAGCTGTAAGAATTAAGCTGTAAGATTTCAGTCTTAACAACAAAAGGCTTTTTAGATAAATCAACTGATATTACATCCTCGTTTATAAACCTGGTCCCAAATCTCTCGGCTTGCTTTCTCATTTTATCCATTAAATCCGGTCCTTGTATGCCTTCCGGAAAACCCGGAAAATCATCCACATCTGTAGTTAGTACTAACTGGCCTCCTGCTTCCCGCCCGCTTACTACCAGAGGATTCAAACCTCCTCTGGCACCGTAAATGGCCGCAGT
>CAYIDT010000090.1:0-1671 GCA_964362265.1 uncultured Gammaproteobacteria bacterium
TTGCTCTTAACTCGTTTGGATCAATGCCGTTTCCTAAAGATTTGGAGAATTTGCGTCCCTGCAAATCCCGCAACATCCCATGGAAAAACTGATTTTTAAAAGGTATTTTATCTGTAAACCACACAGAAAGCATAATCATTCTGGCTATCCATAAAAATTTGATTTCCCCAGCAGATGTTTCAAAATCCCAGGGAAAATATTTTTTAAGTTCCTTTGTCTTATCCGGCCATCCCAGGGTTGCCATTGGCCAAAGTCCGGATGAAAACCATGTATCAAGTAAATCCTCATCTTGTACCCAATGCTTTTGAGAGCAGGTTTGGCAATTTTTTCCAGGTTCTTCCATTGAGATAACCATATCTTTATCTTTACCAACTTCATGGCTTGGATTACACTTCTCACAATACCAAACAGGAAACCTATATCCCCACCAAAGGGGACGAGAAATACACCAATCATGGATATTCTTAATCCAATCACTTAATATTTTCTGATAGTTTTTAGGTATGAAATTAACTTCATTAATTCTTTTTAAAGCCTTATCGGATAAAGGCTTCATCTTAACAAACCACTCCTCAGATATAAGCGGTTCAATAGTAGTTTTACATCTTTCACAAACAGGAACCGAATGAGTGTAATCCTCTATTTTTTCTAAATCTCCCTGTTCTTGTAAAATCTCAACAGCTTTTTTTCTGGCATCTTCGACCTTAAGTCCTTTTAACTCTCCAGCTAAATCAGTCATCCGACCTGTTTTATCAATTGCATGCAAGATTTCAAAATTTCTTACTCCATGATCTTTTCCAATCTCATAATCTAGGAGATCGTGGCCAGGAGTGATCTTAAGAGCTCCTGTACCGAAATCTTTATCAACGCGTTCATCAATGAATATTTCTATATCTTTGTCAACAATTTTATTGCTTGAAGATAAAGGTTTTTCAGACATTTTACCTGCATACTTGCTGTATTCTGAATCAGGATGAACAGCTATAGCCATGTCAGCATAGATAGTTTCAGGACGGGTGGTAGCTATAATAATGTATTCTTCATTAGGGTATCTTGGATCGCCTGCTATCCTATATTTAACATAGTAGAGTTTTTCTTTTCTTTCTTCATATTCCATCTCAACATCTTCTATGGCTGTTTGGTCTTTTGGACACCATTGGACAATATAGGCTCCTTTATATAGCAGATCCTGATCCCAGAATGTTTGGAACTCATGTAAAACTGCTTTAGCCACTTTTGGATCTAAACTAAATACCTCTCTTGACCAATCAGCTGAAAGTCCCATTACTCTCCAGGTTGAAGATACAGAGGTATAAACCTCATCTTTAAATTTCCAGGCCCTTTTTAACCACTCTTCACGTCCCAGTTTTTCTTTAGATAAACCCTCTTTCCCCAAAATTTTATTTAGAGTGCCTTCAAACTGTATCCCTGCATGATCAACTCCAGGAAGAAGTAAAACATCAAATCCCTGCATTCTTTTAAAGCGGGCTATTGCATCCATAATTGAATGTTCCATTGCATGACCAAGGTGGAGTTCACCAGTAACATTGGGTGGAGGAATTAAAAGTCCGTAAGGTTGTTTAGAAGAGTCTGGATCAGCTTTAAAATATCCATTTTCTTCCCAGAATTTGTACCATTTTTGTTCAACATTTTGCTGTTTATAAACCTTAT
>CAYIDT010000091.1:0-1658 GCA_964362265.1 uncultured Gammaproteobacteria bacterium
TCTGAAGTAGCCAGGGTAGCAGCGATTGCGGTTAGTATGGTTCAAAGTATTGATGAAGCTAAAGAAATAATTCAATCCGGTAGATGGAGAAGGCTTTTGAGTCCGACTCCCTCAGTTGCTGAGCCATCCCCACCTCCTACCCCAGCAAGGCCAGCAGTGGATTTAAGAGCGCTGGCCAGAAAAAATCCGAGTGATGTCATTGTATTTCGTTATAGGAGTAGTTCAAGACTTCCTGAACTAGAAACAGACAGGTTAAGAGAACCGTTACGGCGATTGGGGTTTAATTCTGACCACAATGGGTCAGGAGATATGATTGCTGAATTTCTTAGTTTTTTTGACCGAATGCCTGCAAGAAAATATCAACGGAAGGAACCCATATATCATGAGGGGGAAGAAATTGGATCGGTTCGTATCTTACAGGAGGGAGCCGTTTTTGTTTATAATCATGATCCGTTCAATAATAGCAGAACCATAAGCAATATTATAACTGCCCCCTCAATACTGGGAGGAGAACTGTTAAATGGTCAGGAGCATTGGATAAATAATGCCCAAGCTTTTACCAATTGCCGTCTACAATCGGTCAAGCCTCGTGAACTAGCCCATATACTGCAGGATCGTCCAGATTTTGCTGTATTTTTGTTTATTGCCCAAAATATAAGTTTGCAGGAAAGAGATAGGCGGATTCGTGATTTTGCAACAAATGACATAGATTCGCGCATGGGTGAAGCTTTAATGACACTTGCAAAAATGCTTCCCATACCCCACAGTATCACCCAGGGGTTTTTGGCGGAAATGGTTGGATGTACAAGAGAAACAATAAACAAAACACTTAATTCATGGGAAAGGCAAGGTATTATTGTCTGGTCATATAAAGGTCCGGAATTACTTCATAGAGTGAAAGTTGCGTCAATTCTGGGAAGACAACAGGAGTAAAAATTTATTTAAATTGCTTTACAGATAGAGGTATTATTGAGAAAATGAAACAACCAACTAGTTGGTATTTTTATATTAGAACCGGAGAAGTTAGCTAATCTGGAAAAAGATATTCCCAATATCAGAAAAAGCAGACGGTAACCCTGGGGCAGAGTTAGGAAGTAATGATCAAATAAACCCAAAATTATATAAGCGGGCGCATCTCAATATCAAACGGCAGATTATAAACAGCAGGTTTTTTGGAAGTTCTCTTGGAAAAATTCAGAATAGTTAAACCGGTAATCTGTCCTGTTTGTGAATTAAAACGCATAACCACATCCTCACCAACTTCTCGGGAAGAATCCTCCTTTGATGGTTTTCCTTTTGAGAAGTAAACCACATCTGCTTCCTGATCGTAATAGAATCTCATACCTTTACCTTTTTTGTATTTCATATTTTTCTCCCATTTTTACCCTGTCTGTCATATGCGCTGTCAGGATGAAATTTCTTTCATTGGTTTTAATAACCACCACTATATACAGACCTGATTTAATTTTAGCAAAATAATGGTAGAAGAGCAATACCTGTTGGTCTGTTTTGCTGATTCTAATCTCGTCCGGATTAAATAGTACCCTTTTTAGTTTACTGAAATGATCCAGCAGTTCCGGATGTTCCTCCAGTATATGATCTTTTCCTGCTCATTGAAATTCTTAGTACATATTTCGGGGAATAATGTCTACCTTTAC
>CAYIDT010000092.1:0-1657 GCA_964362265.1 uncultured Gammaproteobacteria bacterium
ATATCCGCAGGTGTCAAGCTAAATCCACCCCGGGGGTGTCCATTGACCCGGGACAGGCAAAAATTAACTATTGCATTTTGGAGCAGATTAAGGTATATTTAATTATATTCCAGCTTAAAGGCTGGATTTTAGAGGGAAAATATGGCTGACCAGAAAAAATTTGACAGAAGTAAACCACATGTAAATATTGGAACTATGGGTCACGTTGACCATGGTAAAACTACTTTAACCGCTGCTATAACTCATGTTTTAGCAAAAAAAGGTTTTGCCGAGGCTAAATCCGTTGATCAAATTGATTTTGCTCCTGAGGAAAAAGCTCGTGGAATTACTATCAATATTACTCATGCAGAATATGAAACAGAAAAAAGACATTACGCTCACATTGACATGCCCGGGCATGCCGATTATATCAAAAACATGATTACAGGTGCCGCTCAAACAGATGGGGCGATTCTGGTGGTTAGTGCCCCGGATGGTCCAATGCCTCAAACTAGAGAGCATTTGTTATTAGCTCGCCAGGTTGGAGTTCCGGCAATTGTAGTTTACCTTAATAAAATTGATCAGGTCTCTGATCCTGAGCTTATTGATTTGGTTGAAGAAGAAATTCGCGACCTTTTGAAGAAATATGAATATGACCCAGAGTCTCCTATAATCAGAGGTTCAGCTTTGAAAGCTTTGCAAGGAGATACTGATGCAGTTAAGTCAATAGAAGATTTAATGAATGCTGTTGATGAATGGATTCCAACTCCCAGTCGTGATAAAGATAAACCATTTCTTATGGCAATTGAGGATGTTTTCTCAATTAAAGGTCGTGGTACTGTGGTAACTGGTAGAATTGAGAGAGGAGTAGTTAAGGTTAACGAGGAGGTTGAAATTGTAGGAATTAGGCCAACCAAAAAATCAATTGTTACGGGAATTGAAATGTTTCATAAAATGCTTGATCAGGGAGAAGCTGGGGATAATGCAGGGGTGCTTCTTAGGGGGATAGAAAAGACGGATGTGGAAAGAGGTCAGGTTTTAGCAAAACCTGGTTCAATTACTCCACATAGTGAGTTTGAAGCAGAAATTTATGTTTTAAGTAAAGAAGAAGGGGGAAGACATACTCCATTTTTCAAAGGATACAGGCCGCAGTTTTATATTAGAACTACGGATGTTACAGGAGAAGTTCAGCTTCCTGAAGGAGTTGAGATGGCAATGCCTGGGGATACAGTAAAAATAACAGGAAAACTAATTACACCTGTAGCTATGGAAGATGGTTTGAGATTTGCTATTAGAGAAGGCGGGAAAACCGTGGGTGCTGGAGTTATTACCAAGATATTAGCTTAATCTGGTACAATTAGCACATTTAAAGGGGAATAATTTATGGCAACGAAGGGACGCATTCGCGTTAGACTTAAAAGTTATGATCATCGGGTGCTGGACAGTACCTGTGAATCTCTTTTGGATACGGCCCTTCGAACAGGAGCTAAAATCCTTGGACCCATTCCCCTTCCCACCAAAACCGAGCGAATCACTGTACTTCGTTCCCCTCATACTGATAAAGATTCAAGAGAAGCTTTTGAAATAAAAACCCACAAAAGAATGATTGATATTATAGAACCTACCCAAAAAACCATTGATTCCCTAATGCACTTGGAAATCCCGGCTGGTGTTGACA
>CAYIDT010000093.1:0-1625 GCA_964362265.1 uncultured Gammaproteobacteria bacterium
GTTCGACTCCCGCTGGCGGTACTTATGGTAAAATCACAACCTTCTTTAATCATTCCTGCAAAGATTGGAATAATTGGCTATGGAATTGTTGGTCAGGCCCTAGCATATGGTTTTAGCAAAGTTTCAAGGGGTAAGAATCAAATCTTTTATTACGATAAGTACAAGGATAGTCTACCTTTGGAAGAGGTTATAGCCCGCTCGGAGTTCGTTTTTATTGCTCTTCCTACCCCAATGATGGAAGATGAATCTGGAATTGATTTATCAATAGTAGAAGAAAGTATAAAAGAAATCACAAAATATACAAACGGTACGAATAAAATTATCATTGTTAAATCAACGGTCACTCCTGGAACAACCACCAGATTTGAAAAAAAATATAAATCCAGTAAGTTTGCATTTAATCCGGAATTTCTAACAGAAGCAAATTTCCTGGATGATTTTTTAAATGCAGAGAAAACCATAATTGGCGCAAACGACGATTTGGTTGCAAGGAGGATTGCTGTTTTATATAAACAAAGGTTTCCAAAAACTACAATTTATCAAACCGATCCAACTACAGCTGAATCAGTGAAGTATTTTGCAAATGTATATCTGGCTACTAAGGTTACTTTTGCCAATTTTTTCTATGATTTTTGTCAGAAGATAGGAATAAAATATGAGGAAGTTAAGAAAATGGCAGCAACAGATCCAAGGATTGTTGACTCACATTTGGATGTAACAACTGTTCGAGGCTTTGGACAAAAATGCTTACCAAAGGATCTGGTGGCTCTAATTGGAGAATTTAAAAAACATAAAGTAAATGTAAGTTTATTTGAGGCAGTTTGGGAATATAATAAAAAAATTAGGAAAATACATGATTGGATTGATGTTCCTTTTGCTGTCTCAGGTAATTACAAAAAACTCGCTAAAAATCAAAAAATAGATCATAAGGGACTTAATAAACTAATGTATTCATAAAAACTTCTCTAAATTAAACGATTTTCGATGAATCCTTGTCAACCCATACTCCCTTATCATTTCCTGATGTAATTTTGTCCCATATCCTTTATGTTTCCCAAATCCATATTTAGGGTATTTATAATGTAATTTTCTCATTAACTTATCCCTGTAAACTTTAGCTATTATTGAGGCTGCTGAAATTGAAGCACAAATTTTATCACCATTTTTAACCGCTTCTTGCCTTTTTCTATTAAGGTGCTTAATGTAAAAAGCATCAATTAAACAGAAATCAGCTTGCACTGAGAGTAACCGAAGTGCTTTTCTAAATGCCATTTGGGTAGCATTTCCAATTCCAACCCTATTAATTATGGGAACATTTATTTGGGCGATCGACCAGTGCAATGCACACTTTTTAATTTCTTCACAAAGTTTTTTTCTTCGTCCTGGTCTTAATAATTTCGAGTCAGCTAAACCCTCCGGAGGAATACCATTCTTAGGAAATATTACTGCTCCAACTACCAAAGGCCCGGCAAAGCTGCCACGGCCGACTTCATCAAGACCGGCTATATGATGATAACCTGATTTCCAAAGTTTTTTCTCAAAATCAAGTGTGGGGAGAATCATTACACTCTTATAGCTTCTCTGCCTATTCTATTTCTAAGATAGTAAAGTTTGGCTCTCCGAAC
>CAYIDT010000094.1:0-1564 GCA_964362265.1 uncultured Gammaproteobacteria bacterium
AACTTAACAGCCATTCTATATTTATGTATATCATAACAAAACAGAAGATGTCAATAGGTTAATAAGATATAATGAAGATATGGATAAGAATTTTAAAATTCTACTTCTGATATTTTGGTTTTTTGTATTTTTTCTGATTTATTTTCATACAACAGACAGCTTTAACCAGGATTTGGGAAGACATATTAAATTTGGGGAAATTATATGGCAGACTTGGGAAGTCCCAAAAACCAATCTATTCTCATATACCAATCCGGAAGAGCCGGTATTTAATTCCCACTGGGGGGCTCAAGTAGTATTTTACTTAATCCATCAGGTAGCTGGAGTTAATGGTTTAATTATCATGAGCGCGCTTATAAATGCTGCTTCACTTGGACTAATTTTTACATTAGCAGTTAAAAGAGTAGAATTTTTAATTCCAAGTATATTGTTTATCCCATTTTTATATATTTTTCTGGATAGAACCTGGATTAGGCCTGAGATGTTTGGCAATTTATTCTTTGCAATATTACTGGTTTGTTTGTTTTTACCTAAACTGCGAAGTAGGTTAAAGTGGTTTTTCCCGATCATAGCCTTTCTTTGGATAAATTTGCACATCAGCGCTGTTTTAGGAGTTTTTACAATGGGGTTGATACTCTTGCAGGATAGCTTAGAGAGCATTAGGAGGATAAGGGGAAATATATTGATAGGGGCATTAATCCTGATAGGGTTATTAATTAATCCTTATGGTTTAAACGGTGTGCTTTCGGCTTTTACTGTATTAAATAAATACGGCTATACTATTGTTGAAAACCAGTCATTATTTTTCCTAAAGGATTTCGGTTTCCCACTGGTTTGGCATATTTTGATTGGGTTTTTAGCAGTTTTTCTATCATTCTTCCTGACTTTTCACATAAAGAAAAAATTTTTAGCTGGGGAGATAATTTTACTATTGGTGGTTGGGATTTTAACCCTCCGCTTTGTAAGGAATGAAATATTTTTTGCGTATTTGGCCTTTATAGTTAGCTGTTTGAATTTTGGCCTGCCCGTCCGGCAGGCGGGCCAGTTGAAGGGGATAGTTAGGGGAGGTTGGGCGAGTTTGCTACTTGGTCTAATTAGCATAGTCTTAATTAGAGAGTCTCATGAATTACATGGTTTGCCCATAGGTTTTGGTAATCAGGAAAGCTATAAAAAAGGAGTTGACTTTTTAGCTAAAAATGATCTAAAAGGACCCATATTTAATAATTTTGATATAGGTGGATATTTAATTTATAGATTGTATCCTGGGCAAAAGGTATTCGTGGATAACCGTCCAGAAGCCTATCCGGTTGATTTTTTCCAAAAAATTTATATTCCGACTCAACAAAATCCAAAAAAGTTTGAGGAAATTATAAATCAGTATAGAATACAGACTATAATTTGGGGCCACAATGATATAACTCCCTGGAGCAGAAGTTTTATGGAGAGAATCAGCACTGATCCAGAGTGGAGAGAAATCTATCAAGATGAAGTTTTGGCGATATATACCAAGTTTCGCTATTGAAGCTCAACCGTTCCACCTGCGTCGGTTAGCTTTTTCTTTGCT